>JARYMD010000080.1 GCA_029907285.1 Verrucomicrobiota bacterium
TACAACGCGGCCGATGGCAGCGAATTGTGGCGCGCCGAGTGTCTGAGCGGAGAAATCACGCCCTCGCCGATTTTCGCCGCCGACCTCGTGTTTGCCGTCAGCCCAAACGATAGAATCATCGCAATTCGCCCAGATGGGCGGGGCGACGTCACCAAGACACACATGGCATGGAGTTACGACGAAAACATCCCGGACATCCCAAGCCCGGCAAGCAATGGTGCGTTCGTGTTTGTTGTAAGCACGCCCGGCGTGGTGACATGCCTCGAAGCGAAAACCGGCGCCAAGGTCTGGGACCACGATTTCGAGCTCGAAGTGAACGCCACGCCCGCAATCGCCAAAGACCGAATCATCATGGCAGGGAAAAAGGGGCGCGTCGTAATCCTGCAAGCCGGAGCCGAGTTCAAGGAACTGGCAAGGTTTGACCTCGGCGAGGAAATCTTCGCCAGCCCTGCTCTCGTGGCAGACAAAATCTACCTCAGAACCGCGGCGGCCTTGTACTGCATCGGCGCGCCAGGGCACAACCCGCAAGCAACCCAATGAGTCACGCCTCGATAGCCATAGTGCCCGCTGCTGCTGAACCAACCGTAGGACCCGTCGATCTGACTGCGGTTGATCGTGCAATTGCGCAGTTCGGGACAAAACCGGAAGCGTTGATTCCGATTCTGCAGGCGCTGCAAGACCACTACGGTTACCTGCCACAAGAGGCCTTGCTCCGGCTCTGCGAAAATACTCAAATCAAACCCGCCGCAATCACAGGCGTCGCATCCTTTTACGACATCTTCCGGCATCGGCCCGTGGGAAAGTACATGATCCGCCTCTGCAGGGGCACAGCATGCCATGTGAGCGGCGCCGACAGAGTCGGTGAAGCACTGCGGCGGGAATTGCATATCCCTCCGGGCGACGATACCGATCCAGCTAGACAGTTCACAATCGAAGCTGTGGCTTGTTTGGGATGCTGCACGCTCGCCCCGGTTGTCAGAATCAGCCAAACCACTTTCGGTCATGTCGCCCCGGAGAAAGTCCCGCGGATCATTCATGACTTCCTCGCGAACGTCAGCGCAACCAGCGAACTGGAAAGATCGACCGAAAAACCAGCCGAAAAACGGCCGCACATGGCCGAAATCCGCGTTGGGCTGGGCTCGTGTTGCATGGCGAAGGGAAGCGGCCAGCTTTACCATGCCCTTGAGGAAACAGTCCGCCGCAACGGTGTGCCCGTCATTGTCAAACGCGTCGGCTGCGTGGGCATGTGCCATCGCACGCCCCTTGTCGAAATCACCGGCACGGCGAAAAAGAACACTGTCTATGCGGGGCTGACGCCGGCGCTTGCACCCGACGCTCTGCAACGCCACTTCAAACCGCGCGGTTTGCTCCCGCGCATTGCGCGGGCATGGACAGGCATGGCAAACGCAATTCTCGCCGACCGCGTTCCCTCAGAACAAATCGAAGCGTGCTCATTGAACCGTGCCGACCGCGAAGTGTCAGCCTTCCTTGACCGCCAGGTGCATATCGCCACCGAGCATTTCGGAAAACTCGATCCGCTCGATCTGGACGAATACATCGAACACGACGGTTTTGTGGCGCTGGCGAAGTGCCTCGGCGTGCCCGCACCAATTCACACCGGCACAAGTAAAGGCCACGGCGTTGCTCAAAAGGAGGCCGGTCAACACGGAACCGAGGCACGCACCACGACCAGCAGCACACGATTGGCACCCGAACAGATCATCAACCTGATTGCGCAATCCGGATTGCGCGGCCGTGGCGGCGCGGGTTTCCCAACAGGCCAAAAGTGCCACGCTGTGCACGATCAAAAGACCGAGAGAAAATTCGTCATTTGCAATGGCGACGAAGGCGATCCTGGCGCGTTCATGGACCGCATGCTGCTCGAGTCGTTCCCGTTCAGGATCATCGAAGGCATAGCAATCGCCGCCATTGCAGTGGGCGCACACGAAGGCGTTTTCTACATCAGACACGAGTATCCGCTCGCAGTCAGGCGCGTGCGAGCTGCTCTGTCGGAACTCGAGCGACGCGGCTGGATTGGGAAGAGATTGCTGGGCAGTGATTATGAGCTGCACCTGTCGGTCATGGAAGGCGCAGGCGCTTTCGTGTGCGGCGAAGAAACCGCGCTGATCGCTTCAGTAGAAGGGCGTCGCGGCATGCCCCGGCTGCGCCCCCCTTACCCCGCCGAGTCCGGCCTGTGGAATTGTCCGACCCTGATCAACAACGTCGAGACCCTCGCAGTCGTGCCATGGATTCTGCGGAACGGCCCGGATGCGTTCGCAAAAATCGGCACAAAAACCAGCAAAGGAACAAAGGTGTTCGCGCTCGCAGGGCGGGTGAAACGCGGCGGGTTGATCGAGGTCCCAATGGGCACAACAATACGCGAAATCGTCGAAGAAATGGGCGGCGGCGCGGCCGACGGAAGGCGATTCAAAGCCGTTCAGATAGGTGGGCCGTCCGGTGGCTGTGTGCCCGCGCGCCTTGCCGACACACCCATTGACTACGAATCCCTCCAGCAGGTGGGCGCAATAATGGGCTCGGGCGGGTTGGTGGTGCTCGACGATTCAACCTGCATGGTGGACATTGCAAGGTACTTCCTGCGGTTCACCCAGGAACAGTCGTGCGGCAAATGCACATTCTGCCGGATTGGTACGCAGCGGATGCTCGAAATCCTGGACAGGATTTGTGAGGGCAAAGGCCGCCCAGCCGATCTTGATGAGCTTGAACAGCTCGCACGCAGGGTCAGCCAGAGCAGTTTGTGCGGTCTCGGAAAAACAGCGCCCAACCCGGTCCTCAGCACACTGCGTTATTTCCGGGACGAATACGAGGCGCACATCAACGGCCGCTGCCCGGCAAAAAAATGCGTGCCGTTGATCCACTATGTGATCAACGACCGATGCACCGGCTGCACGCTCTGCGCACAGCATTGCCCGGTGGGCGCAATCCCAATGACCCCTTACCAGCGGCACAAGATCGATGAGACCAAATGCACCCGATGCGATTCCTGCCGACAGGTCTGCCATTACTCCGCCATCGACGTGCTATGAATTTCACCATCACCATTGACGGCCACAATGTCGATGTCCACAGCGGCATGTCCGTCCTCGATGCAGCCCGCAAGATCGGAATCGATATCCCAACCCTGTGCTATCTCGAAAAATGCGGGCCAATCAACTCGTGCCTCGTTTGCCTTGTGAAATTGAACGGCAAACTCGTGCCGGCTTGCGGCACAAAAGTCCAGCCAGGAATGGCCATCGAAAGCGAAACCCAGGAAGTGCACGACGCACGCCGCACCGCGCTCGAACTGATCCTAAGCGATCACGTCGGCGATTGCCTCGCTCCTTGCCATCGGCTGTGCCCGCTTGACCTCAACGTCCCGCTCATGCTCCGCCACGTGACAAGCGGCAAACTGGATCAGGCAATTGCCACCGTGCAAACCGCCCTGCCCATGCCCCGCATTCTCGGCCGTCTCTGCCATCATCCCTGCGAGCAAGGATGCCGCCGAGGGGCATGGGACAAACCCCTCGCCATTCGTGATACCGAGCGCATGGTGGCCGACACAAACGCTGCAAGTCCTGCCCCTCGCGTGCCGCACCCAAAACCCAGTTCCGGAAAAAGTGTCGCCGTCATTGGCGCAGGCCCAACAGGCCTCGCAGCAGCATGGTTTCTCGCACTTGAAGGCCATTCGGTGACAGTGTTCGACAGAAAACCGCGTCCGGGCGGAACACTCCGCGCGGTTGATCCAAACCTGCTGCCGCCCGATGTGCTGGAAAGCGAACTCGATTTGTTCACACAGCTCCGGATCAAGTTCGAGCCCAACACCGAAGTCGGGCAGACTGTTGCCCTCCAATCAATCGAATCGCAATTTGCAGCAGTTCTCATCGCAACAGGACAACCCGACGATCAAAAACGGCCGTTTCCGGATGTCCAAGCCGCCGGCGGTTCAATTGAAATCGATTCGGCAACGTTCCACACAAAACGTTCCAGCGTGTTTGCAGCAGGCAGCGCGGTCCATCCAGTCCGCCATCTGGTCAGAGCCTTGAGCGAAGGCAAAGCCGTCGCACATTGCATCAGCCTTGCACTCGACGGAAAACCTGCCCGGCGCCCGCCAAAGCAGTTCTCGAGCGTGATCGGCCGACTTGAACGCGCCGAGCTCGAAGTATTCGTTCGCAGCGCGTCGGCACACAACCGCCAAACCGAGACCAACAAACAGACAGGGCCCGACCAGACAACCTTCGCTGCCGAGGCGGCGCGGTGTCTGCATTGCGACTGCCGCGCAGCAGGCAACTGCGACCTTCAACGCTACGCAGAAGTTTACAACGCAAATGCGGGACGATTCAAAGGCAACCGCCGGCCATTCGAACAGCAATGGCGCCCCGGCGGCATCATTTTCGAACCGGGCAAGTGCGTTCTGTGCGGCGTATGCGTGAAACTTGCCGAATTGGGCGGCGAACCTCTTGGACTTGCTTTCGTCGGGCGTGGATTCAACGTGCGCCTCGCCGCGCCATTTGGCCACTCCGTGGATGATGGACTGCAGCAAGTCGGCGCCGAGTGCGTCGCGCAATGCCCGACCGGGGCACTGTCAACCCCTTAGCCCGCATGTTTGACACCCTGAATGGCCTCTTTGAAGCGGGCATATTCACCAGGGGCCAAATCAGTCGCAATAAGGGCTGAAAGCCCGCGCCGATCCTGAATTCCGGCGGCCGGAGTTTCCGCGTACCCGACGACGTTGGTCGCCGGCAAACTTTTTGCTGAACCGAAAGAGCCCCGCGGACTGATCCCCCATAGCGGGACCGCTGCAGTCACAGAAAAGTGCCACCCGTAGCCATCCCGCTTTGCGGGTCTGACGCTCCGGTGAACGTTGGGCCGCCAGATTTGCGTGATCGAAACTGGTGTACGATCGGTCCTCGGATTGAAGCGGCCGAGGACGGCCGCGCTCCTAACGCGATTGCTTTCTCCAACGCATTGCAGGAGCGCGGCGACTCTTCGCCGCCTCATTTTTCTGCCACCCATTTTTCTGCCCGTGATATTTCTGCCACCCATGTTCTTGCCACCCCAAGAATCTTTCTGCCCCGCCCCAGGATTGGACGTAATAATTTGTCTTGCCATTGTTGAACCAAGACCAGCATTTTGGTCTCAGTTTGACAATGGCGAGCCATGATCAAGCCACACAATATCATCAATTTTTTCGGCGCAATTGTCCTGCTAGGTTCCAACTTTTTTTCTGCAGCAGCATCCGAACTGCCCCGCCCTTCCCCACAGCAGCTTGATTGGCAGGACATGGAAATCATCGCTTTCGCGCACTTTGGCATCAACACGTTTACCGACCGCGAATGGGGTGATGGCAAAGAAGACCCTGCTCTGTTCAACCCCACCGCTCTTGATGCGCGCCAGTGGGTCAAAGCCCTCAAAACCGCCGGAGTAAAACTGTTGATCCTCACTGCAAAGCACCACGACGGTTTCTGTTTGTGGCCGAGCAAATACACATCCCATTCGGTGCGCAGCAGCCCATGGCGAAACGGCCAGGGCGACGTCGTCAAAGAAGTGACAGAAGCATGCCGCCAGGGCGGGCTGAAACTCGGGTTGTACCTGTCGCCATGGGACAGACATGAGCCGACCTACGGCGACTCGCCCGCGTACAACGAGCATTTCCGAAATCAGTTGCGTGAGTTGCTAACGCAGTACGGCGAAGTGACCGAGGTATGGTTTGACGGGGCTTGCGGAGAGGGACCGAACGGCAAACGACAGGAGTACGACTGGCTGAGCTTTTACAAGGTCGTCCGGGAACTCCAGCCCCGAGCGTTGATAGCCATTTGCGGGCCTGACATCCGATGGGTCGGCAATGAGGATGGCCTCGCACGCGAAGACGAAGCAAGCGATCAACCCGTCGGAAATGAACTGTGGCAGGCGGGATTTCATGTTGGCCGAAGTCGCATCTGGTACCCGGCCGAGTGCGACGTGTCGATCCGCCCGGGGTGGTTCTACCATGCAAAAGAAGATTCGCGCGTCAAGAGCCTGGATCATCTCATGGACATTTACTACAAGTCGGTTGGCAGGAATGCTGTTCTACTGTTGAACGTGCCGCCGGATCGCCGCGGGCTCATCCACGAGAATGATGCAAAACGGCTCGAAGAATTCGGCGCCGAAATCAACCGCAGGTTTGGGCGTCCCATAACCGAGACTGCCGGCCGCGGCCAAACAATCCAGTTGAACTTCGAGCGTGCCACCAAGATCGATCACGTGATCCTCATGGAAGACATCAGCCAGGGCGAACGCGTCAAAGACTATTCGCTCGAAGCCATGGTCGGCGGCGACTGGAAACAACTCAAACGAGGCAGGGTCATCGGGCACAAACAAATCATCCGGTTTGACCCGATCGAAATCACAGCCGTGCGTCTTCAGGTCAAACAGTCCGAAGGCGAACCGCTCATCCGAAAACTGGCCGTCTATCGGGTCCAACCAACAGCATCCCCGTCGCCGCGGTAACATCCAAATTTTCATTCCAGTGAGATTTCCGGGTCAGCGTTGAGGGTTGAGCGTTGTGAGTTCAACCACGAAACACGCCGAATACACGAAAGGCGCGTTGGACGGATTAGCGGCGCCGGGAGCGCGGCCGTCCCCGGCCGCATCAACCCGAGGACCGATCTTGCAGCCAGTTTTCATCAGGCAAGTCTGGCAGCCCAGGGTTCACCGGAACCTCAAGTCCGCAAAGCGCGACTGCTACAGTGTGGCACTTTTCAGTGACTGTAGCCGTCCCGCTCTGCGAGGCGGATGTATCCAAGAGATTCGGAAACATTCCCGACGGAAAACCTCGGCTCCACGAAAGCAACAGCGAAGCGTTAAACAGCGCAGCGCTTCGACGGCGTCACCGCTTTGCCAGGCCAATGGTTTCATCGGACCACTGGGCGTCAGGGGCTGGTCGGTCTGACGCGGAGCATCACTAATCGGCCTTGTCCTGTCCTTGGGGCTTGTCTTCGATTTCGAGGTCAAACTCGAGTCTCGTGAGGGCGTCGGTGCGATCGTTCCGGATTTCCATCGACTTGAGCTGCCATTTGCCGCTGATCTTCTTGAAGCTGCCAATGTTGAACTCCTTGACGAGCCTCTTGTTCTGGTCGTAAGCCTCGGCTCGTAGTATGCCGCAATGTTCAACATCAACCCATGACCGCACTCGCGCGTACGCGCCCATGCTGGGATTTGGATAGATGCTTTCCAAGATGTGACATGCGCGCCCTTTGCGCATTTGATTCCCAATGAGGTTCTGCCCCGGCCAGTACAGAAACTCGAGGCCAAGATCCGTCAACCAGAATTCCGAGCCTGCGAAAGGTATTGCCGCAGCGTCTCCCTGCAAGGTCATCCTGCGTGTATCCCCTGATCCCGAAACCCCACCCCCCCAGTACTCATAAATGTTTGGACCCGACTCATGGTGCGTAACCACTAGTACCTCGATCGGTTTGTCATCCCCCCCAAGCACACGATATATGCTCTGCCATGAATCTCCCAAAAGCCTGACTTCAAATTGCAGAGGCACACGCGGATGCCATTTGCCGTCCGGGTTGCGCTGGCGCAAAAAACCGGTGGTTGCCACCGGTTCTGCCGGTTTTTGTGTGCGCAACTGCAGAGCCAGTGCGGCGCCCCGGGCTTCACTTGAGAGGTTGTTTTGCCCTGTCACTGAATTGGAGGCCAGGACAACCAGCCCCAACAGCCAAAAAGAACAGGCAGCAGCCAAATTCGCGTTCTGTGTGGTGCGCACGTGTGATGTGGGAAATGGTCTTCTCATGACTATAGCATCGGGAGAGCAAACCCGTCAGGACGTCCTGGTTGGCACAGCAGCCGGTTGTCTCGGGGACTTGCGAACCGGCTTTGACCGCCGGTTTGGGTGCCCATCGCGCCGGCTCTCAACAGACCTGGGACTGCCAAGCACAAGCGCAATCGCATCTGAAATCCGGTCAACGAAATGAACTTTCAGTTTGCACCTGACCTCGGGCGGCACTTCGTTCCAGTCCTTCTTGTTCGGGCCGGGAAGAATCAGCTCCTTGATTCCGGCTCGCGCAGCAGCAAGCACTTTTTCTTTGATGCCGCCAACAGGCAGAACACGGCCTCGAAGGCTTATTTCGCCAGTCATGGCAATATGCGGAGATATCGGGCGCTGAGAAAAAAGCGAAGCCAGCGCTGCGGCAATCGTCAAGCCTGCGCTCGGCCCGTCCTTGGGAGTTGCACCAGCCGGAACGTGAATGTGGATTTCCTGCTTCTCGATCTGGATTTCAGGCAAGCCGAGTGCAGTTGCCTGGCTTCGCAGGTAACTCAAAGCCGCCTGCGCGCTTTCCTTCATGACATCGCCCAAGGACCCCGTCAGCGTCAGTTTCCCGCTGCCAGGCATGCGCGTTGCCTCGATGTAGAGGATTTCACCTCCAAACGGTGTCCATGCCAGTCCGGTCGCAATGCCGCATTCGAGTTTTGCCTCGGCCTTTTCAGGCAGGAACTTTGCCGGCCCAAGCAAACTGGCAAGATCGGCTGGCCTGATCACCTTTGGAGACCGCGAAGCGCGCGAAGTCGATTGGCGCCGCGCGATCTTCCTCATGATCGCAGCGAGTTCCCGGTCCAATTGCCGGACACCGGCTTCGCGGGTGTAATCGCGGATCAAACAACGCAATGTGGTGACGGGCAGGGCGAATAACCTTGGCGGCAGACCGTGTTCTTCGCGTTGCTTCGGAACAAGATGCCGCCGCGCGATCTGGACCTTCTCCTCGAGGGTGTAGCTCGGGATTTCAATCACTTCGAGCCGGTCCCTGAGCGCAGGGTGGATTGGGTCGAGCCAGTTCGCCGTCGTGATGAACAACACACCCGACAGGTCAAACGGCAGGTCAATGTAATGGTCTATGAACGCCGAGTTCTGTTCCGGGTCCAATACCTCCAGCAGCGCCGCCGCCGGATCACCCCGAAAATCCGATCCTATCTTGTCCAGCTCATCCAATAACATCACCGGATTGTTAACCTCCACACGCCGCAGGCTTTGCATGATCCGACCCGGCAATGCGCCGACGTAAGTGCGGCGATGACCGCGGATTTCAGCCTCGTCGCGCATGCCACCAAGCGAAATGCGCACAAACTTCCGTCCCAGCGCGTCCGCAACACTCCGGGCAAGGGAGGTTTTCCCCACGCCCGGCGGCCCAACAAGACAGAGTATCGGCCCTCGAATCTGCCCTTTCAGTTTCAATACAGCAAGGTACTCGAGCAGGCGTTCCTTGACCTTCTCAAGGCCGTAATGATGCTTGTTCAGCAGCCGTTCGGCAGCATCGATGTCCAGCTTGTCCCGGGTCGATTTCGACCATGGCAGGTTGACAATCCAATCAAGGTAATTCCTTATAACAGTGTACTCGGCAACTGCAGGCGGAATTTGGCGAAGCCGGTCCAGCTCACGCTGCGCGACTTTTCGAGGTTCCTCCGGCAACTCGGCCTTGTTGATCAATTCCTGAAGGTTCTCAATCTCGCTGCCGGATTCCCCTTCGCCCAGCTCACGCTGAATCGCCCGCAACTGTTCCCGAAGGAAATAATCGCGCTGGCTTTTCGACATCGAGGAGGAAACTTCCTTCTGAATTTTCGATCCGAGCTTGAGCACTTCAAGTTCGCGGCTCACCAGCGGGAGCAGGAGCCTGAGGCGGTCCTTGACGTTGACCGCCTCCAACAGGCGCTGCCGTTCCTCGAGGCTCAGATTCAGATTCGCCGCCACAAGGTCCGCCAGCCTGCCGGGGTCTTCGATGTTCATTACAGCGACCTTGACCTGCTCGACCAGCGCGGGCGAAAGGTCTATGACCTCAGCAAACCGATCCCGCAGATTTCTGACCAACGCAACAACCTCAAGCGAATCCTCGGACACTTCCTTGAGGACCTCGTATTTGCCCTGCAGGTAAGGTTCCTGGCTTTCAAAGCTCAGAATCCGGATGCGGCGCAATCCTTCGACCAGCACACGCACCGTGTTGTCAGGAAACTTGAGCATCCGGGCAACGCGTGAAAGACAACCAACCCGCCAAAGCTGGTCCGGCCCCGGATCCTCAATCGTCGCCTCCTTTTGCAGCACCAAAGCGACAAACCTGTCGCCAGCCACCACGTTGTCTATCAGCCTGATGCCGCGCGCGCTCGCAACCACAAGAGGAACAACCATCCCCGGAAAAACCACAATGTCGGAAAGCCCCAAAATGGGCAACAACTCCGGCAGTGACGTTCCTGATGGTTTGTTGGGCTGGCTTTCCTGCCCGCCGCCAGGTGTGCCACCGATGCTTACAAGTTCCGTGTCCGAGAGTTTCATGGGCTGCCGGTTTCGATTCCTTAGACGGACCGGACAGCCAATAAGTTCATCGCACCGCGGGCAGCCGGCTTATTCAATCGGAACTGAAAACGACCTTGGATTTGCGGATGTGAGCAATGGAACATCCACGTGTAAAAAGCCATTCTGATAATACGCTTTTGCTGCGTTCAAATCGTACCCGGGCGGCAGATCAATCATGCTCTCGAACCGCCCGTAGTTGATCTCCATCACCACAAACCTGCAGTTCGGCGGACGACTGCCATCGCGGCGAACCCCGCTGATCCGCAACCGATTCCCTTCCACCGTCAATTCAAGGTCCTCTCGCCGCATTCCCGCCAGTTCCACCTTGATCACCAACCCGGTCTCCGAAAGGTAAACATCCGTGTTTGGTGTCCAGCACGCCTCTGAGCCGTGCTCACGCTCAGCACCCGACAGGGGCCGGCGACCGAACTGAATTGTGGCACAGATCTCGTTCACACCAATCAAACAACGTTAGAGGCTAATGCATCTTCAACAGGATTTCAAGCCGTTACCGCAAACGAAATCGCCATTCTTTCGTGCCGTCCTTGCGCGCCTTCAGCACGATCACCGGCAATGAGCTCGCGCGCCCCGGTGCACATTCCCAGCATTTTCCTTTGCCTACACCAACAGACCGCTGCCCCACCGCCCTTCGTAACATTATGACGGCGGTCACACACACCACTCCCACCGCGACTGTCTGTTGCCAATCCATGCACAAAAGATACAGCCCACACGCCGAGTTTCAAGAATGCGAATTCATGCCATGGCCGCGCAGCGAACCACATACCGATTCGCCGTGCAGCAGACCGCGCGCCCTACCTTGAGCAACGTTTCATGAAAGGGAGCGCGCCCGGGCCATGTCGCGCCGTAATCAGGACGGAAACTCTTCACATTTCCGCGTAAACGCGGAACTCTGGCAGCGATCGGTTTTCCTGCGCATTGGGCGGGGCCCCGACTGCCGCGCGTCAGAGTCCCGCCTTTGGGCGGAACGCCTTCATGATGCCGAACAGCAGCATCATTGTATCGGAGCGCATTCACCTTGCGCTGCGAACTGTTATCAGAAACAGCAAGCATGGGACACCACTGTACGTGCAGTGTGAAGGTGGGGCAGAACTTTGTCCTGACTGACGCCATGACCATCGTCGCCTTGAACTGGAACGGTGTCCCAGCGTTATGCGGCGCTTGCGGCAAAGGCTCGATTAGGGCAATTTTGTGGCGGGTTGTGGCGGATAACCAACCCTGCCTGAACCGCAGGCAAAGTAAAACCGCATGAATTTCGTACCTTTCGAACTGTTTGGCGAGCGCATGCGCGATTTCATCTCGCGCAGCGCCGGGTCTTTTCACCCGCACCACGAGCCGGAACGCGACGCCGATTCCGAATTCAACGCGCTTGCAATCGAGTTGTTCAAGCTCCAGTACGATTCGGTATCACCTTATCGCACGTGGTGTGAAAGTCAGGGCGTCAAACCGTCGTCGGTTTCTCACTGGTCCCAGATTCCAGCCATTCCAACTGCGGCGTTCAAGGACCTTGAACTGACGTGCCTCCCAATTGAACAACGCCATGCAGTGTTTCACTCGAGCGGAACCACCCGCCATCGCCCGAGCCGTCATTGGCATAACTCAATGTCGCTTGGTCTGTACGAAGCATCGTTGTTGGCATGGTTTCAACCACACCTGTTGCCGGAGCATGGCCGTGAGAAGAGTTGTTCTCTGCGATGGTTGGCTCTCACACCCCCGCCGAATCTCGCTCCGCGATCGTCCCTGGTCCACATGCTTGGGACTGTGATCTCACGGTTTGGTCCGGGGAAAGCCGTGTTTGCCGGACGGCCTGCAGCGGACAATGCATGGCTTTTGGATATTGACTCAGCATGCGCAATGCTGGATGAAGCGGAGGTCGAAAACGCACCGGTATGCATTTTGACGACAGCATTTCATTGCGTTGAGTTGGCAAGCAACCTTGCCGAACGCAACAAACGAATCAGGCTGCCCCTTGGTTCGCGTTTGATGGAAACCGGCGGGTACAAAGGCAGATCGCGCGAAATTTCGAAACGGGAATTGCATGACATGGTGTGGGATCGCCTCGGCATCACGGCCGAATACAGTGTGTCTGAATATGGCATGACCGAACTTTCGTCACAGGCTTACGATTGGGTCGCAGGAAAAATCCGCCGGTCTTCTTCGGGCGTCAGCCACGAAACGGCCCGATGTTTCCGCTTCCCCCCGTGGGCGCGAATCCAGGTCATCTCACCCGAGACTTCACGACCTGTGTCTCACGGGGAAACAGGTTTTCTTCGGATTTTCGATCTGGCGAATGTTTGTTCTGTTATGGCCGTGCAAACGGATGACCTCGTGATCCTGAGGAATCACGGGTTCGACTTCCTTGGCAGAAAAGCGGGCTCGGAACCGCGAGGGTGCTCATTAATGGCAAAATGAAACTGCCGGACTATTTTCTTGCAGACCTGCCCAGCGACGCGCAATTCAGCAGCGCGCTGATCACCGAGGCCTGCCTCACGTTAAAGCGCAATCGCGAACGTTTTCTTGCTGGCCGTTCAACAGCCAGCCTGATCGACACGATTGCCAGTGTGGCTGCAGACTGGCTTGATCCGGACAACCCGTTCCGCCGAGCAGCGCTGGACAAAGGCCCGTCAGAAACAGGTTTTTCACGCCAAACTCTCGAAGCGGGACTCGACGCCCTCTTCGGGTCCATAACAACAGAGGGCTTGCAACGCCTTGTGCTCCAGGACCTCGGCCATTT
>JARYMD010000081.1 GCA_029907285.1 Verrucomicrobiota bacterium
CCGCCGAGTTGGGTGAACAGGCACGCAAACGCATCAAGACCTGCGGCCTGCCTCGCGCTGTTTGCGATTACGTCGCCGGCATGACCGACCGCTACGCAATCCTCGAGCACCACCGGCTTGTCAAGCCACGTGCTGAAGACCCAGCCACCCACTGACCCGATCGCTGCCATTCAAACTCAGACTTCCTGCTCTCGCCGCACAGACATCGTTGAGCCGGAATTTGGTGGGAGATCAGTTTGCAGAACTCAGCCTCATTACCAAGGGGTCAGGTCCGAAACCCCTGCGGTCCAAGATTAGGAAAAGCTCACCGTTTCTCTCCGACCTCATTCGGTCTTTGGCCAGCGCTGCTGCCCAGCACCGGGTCGTGATTGTAGTCCGCATGCTTCGCATGCCTGGCGCGGCCGGAACAAAAGGTATCTGACAGACGCTAACCCGGCGCCTGCGACCGTTGATAAGTGCTGTCACCCACGCCGTGCTGCGTACCATGCCGAGCCCGGGAATCGCACCGGATTGGACGCACAGGCATCGGTCACCAAAATTCGGCGCCAGAACATTGACCGGCTGCGGGCGGTCAAGAATGCCCGCGCTCCCGCAGCGCGTTGGAGAGAGCAATCGCGTTAGGAGCGCGGCCGTCCTCGGCCGCATCGACCAGAAGACCGATCCTACACCGGTTTCAATCATGCAAATCCGGCGCCCGAACATTCACCGGCCGGGGGCGGACTCTAAACCGGACAAGCGCCGTAGGAGCGGCATAGCACTCAATGTGGATGCACAAACCGCTTGGTTGCGTTGCCAGGACGGCGGTGGCTTTGATGTCGCCCCCAACGTCGCTGGGCGTGAACTGTGCTGCGCAGCAGGATTCAACCAGCGCGGGTTGTGAGAGGCGTAACGCACTTTCAAAAAGCCCTTTCCCTGGTATATGTCAGTATTCCGGCCTCAGAAACTGTTCTCCCACAAGGTCCGCAAACAGCATTCCTTTTGGCGTCAGCTTGAACCGGCTTGAGGTCATCTCAGCGTATCCTCCTTCGACAAAGTCAGCGATTTCATCCGCCCATTCGTCTCTCAGCTCAAACCCGGTCACTCGCCTGAACTCCTCGAACGACCATCCGACGCTCATCCGCAACCCGAACGCTGCTGTTTCACCCGCGCGCGCCAAAGGCGAAAGCCGCTCTGCGGTCGCAATCGGCCTGTGTCCATTGGCCAACACCCGGCAATAACGACCAAGATCGTCAAAGTTCGCATAACGCACCCCCATCACGTAGCTTGCCGCGCTCGGCCCAAGCCCGTAATACCAACGCCCGCGCCAGTAGCTGATATTATGCCGGCATGCAAACGCCGGCGGTGCACCCGTGCCATCAAGCGTGTCCCGGGCAAAGTTCGACACCTCGTATTGCACAAATCCCCGCGCTGCTGTCGCGCCAAGCAGCAGCTCGTACATCTCACACCCGAGGTCTTCTTCCGATTCAGATTTCCCCGCGCCGAATTCCTCGAAGAACGGCGTGTCCTGCTCGTAATTCAGTTCGTAAGCAGACAAATGCTCGCTGCCAAGCGCCAGCGCCTCTTCAAGGACCTTTTCCCATGCTGACAAGGTTTGACCCGGCACGGCAAACATAAGATCAATGTTAATGTTCGTGAACCCCGCTGCCCGCAGAATGTCAAACGAACGAAGCGCATCAGCGCGAGTGTGAACTCTGCCCAGCCTGTTCAGGACGGTCTCATCCAGCGACTGCACTCCCAAGGAAACCCTGTTGACCCCGAGCTGACGCAAGAACCGCGCCTTGTCCAATGTAAGCGTCGCCGGGTTCGCTTCAACGGTCCATTCACCGATGTCCGTCCATCCGGCCCGCTGGAAAACCGCCGCCAGCTTCTCAAAATGTTTCTCGCTCAGAAGCGATGGTGTCCCTCCCCCAAAATAGACCGTTTTCGGCGCAAGAGCCGGAACAACCATCTCCATCTCTTTCACCAGCATCTCAACGTAACGGTCAACCAGCTCACCCGAAAACGGGACCGAATAAAACGCGCAGTACGGGCATTTCCGAAGACAAAACGGAATGTGAACATAGAGATGGTGAACTGTGGGGCTGCCCGCGCCAGCCTCAGCCGGGACCAGCCCTTCCAATGCCCTGCAGTCAGTAACAGTCATTGCCAATACTTGCCAACAGGCATGGCTCGGCTGCGTTGCGATTCATTCCGCGCGCAGCAAAGGGAACTCCGCAATGTCCGTGTAGATCGGACCGTCCGGATTCAGCTCGCTTCTCACGAGAAATACCGATTCTGCCCGCCATTCACCGATGGTTGTGGGTGTAATCGACCGAAGCACCCGCGCAGCCGCCAGTTCCTCTCCAGCGGACCGCCGCGACAACCGGCCAAGCGTCAGGTGCGGATGAAATTCCCTGTCCTCCGTCGGATCACCAAAGCCGTGCGTGGCTGACGCAACCCGCTTCTGCAGTTCGCACAATGCGGCAACATCGCCCTCGACCCCGGCCCAAATCACTCGTGGGCGGTCCTTGCTCGGAAAAGCCCCAACACCTGCAGCGCGGAACTCCATGCAGCCGATGCCCTCACAAGCGCGGCCAAGAGCACCAACCAGATCACCAACGCGGCCAACCGCAACATTGCCCAGGAACACAAGTGTAATGTGCAGTTGGGCCCTTGAACTCCACCGAATCTGAACTCCGCCCAGTTGCTTCTTGAGCTTCGACTGCAGATCAACCAAGGCGTGGGCAACATCGTCGCTTGCCTTGACCGCGACAAAAGTCCTGATGAACTCACTCATGGCAACCTTTGGCCGATCGCCGCTTCGTAAAGCCTGTACCACTCTTCGCGGGTCAAATCAACGTCGTCGGCCCCGGCCGCGGCCGCGATGTGTTCAGGGTTCGTTGAGCCTACGATCGGCTGAATGCCGGCCGGATGCTTCAGAAGCCATGCAATCGCAATTGTCGTGCGCGTCACGCCTCTTTCCCGGGCAATCGCATCCAGCGTGTCATATACCCGCCTCTTCTTTGCATGGTGCGGGTCCTGCATGCTGACTCCTCCTCCCCCGGACAGCCTGCCGGCAGCCAGCGGGCTCCACGCTTGCGGGGTGATTTTCTCTGCAAGGCATTGATCGAGAGTGCCATCTTCAAAGGCCGTCACGTTAAACAAACTGATCTCAATCTGGTTAACAACGAGCGGCATCGGACAAAACTTCATGAGCATTGCGACCTGGCTCGGGCGGAAATTGCTGACGCCGAATTCCCGCACCTTGCCTGTGTCACGCAATTTCGTGAATGCCGAAGCAACCTCGGCAGGGTCGGCCAACACATCCGGCCGATGCAGCAGATAAAGGTCAATCGTCTCAATCTGCAACCGCTGCAACGAACCTTCGCACGACCGTATAATGTGTGCTTCAGAAAAATCGTACCTATACGGCGCCTGCGGGTCAGGATCGCCAGCGCGCCGGATGCCGCACTTGGTGACAACCACCACCCTCTCGCGCATGCCCGGCGACTCTTGCAATGCATCACCCAGAATCTTCTCCGATACGCCGTCACAATAGATGTCCGCGTTGTCAAACAACGTGTAGCCAGCTTCAAAAGCCGCGTGAATTGCAGCCCGGCCACGCGCCTCGCGCTCAGGTGTCACACCCGATGCATCCGGTGCCCCCGCCAACCGCCAGCAGCCGTACCCAATCCGACTACATCTCAATGAACTAATGCCAAGTTGAATCGTCTTCATAAGCCAACTCCGGCGCAGACACTACAGTGTCCAATGGCTTCAGTAAAACGTAATTCAGCGTCGCGGGTTTGCCACACCGATGGCTTCGCACACCCGCGGCCGTTAGAGTCCCGCCTTTAGGCGGCTATTGAATTGAGCAGTCATCGAGCAGTGACACTTTGTAAGTTGAACGTTGAGCGTTGCACGTTGAACGTTCCCGTGAAATTTCCGGGCCAAGCATGGAAATGGATTGCCAATCGGCCGACCCGGTCTTTACCGTTTTGCAGTGGAAGTTATCTGGCTTTGCGTATTCGCATTTCTGGCGGGGCTGCTTGACTCCATGGTGGGCGGCGGTGGGCTGATCCAAATCCCCGCCCTCTTCTTGTTCCTGCCGGAAAACAACGCTACCGCAGTGGCAACGGTTCTCGGCACCAACAAGCTATCGTCGATGTGTGGCACCGCAATTGCAGCCTTCCAATACAGCCGCAGAATAAATCTCCACTGGCAGACGATAATTCCGGCTGCGATCACCGCGTTTCTACTCTCGTTTTTCGGAGCGCTGGTGGTTGCTCGTCTCCAGCCGGCCATGGCAAAGAAGTTTGTGTTAATCTTGCTTGTTGCCGTGGCAGCTTACACTTTCTTTCACCACGACCTTGGCGATCGCGACATGCCCGGCCTGAAGAGTCGAACTGCAACGCTGTTCGCGGTGAGCCTCGGAGCAGCCATCGGATTCTATGACGGCTTCTTCGGCCCGGGCACTGGTAGTTTCCTCATATTCTGTTTTGTGAGCATCTTCGGCTGCAAGTTCATTGTCGCCTCGGCGGGCGCGAAGTTTGTCAACCTCGCCACGAACCTGTCAGCGGTGGCGTTGTTTGCGGCCACGAACCACATTCTTTACAAGTACGCATTGCCAATGGGGCTGTGCAACATGGCCGGAGCAGTGGCTGGCACACACTGCGCAATTCTGAAGGGCAACCGATTCGTTCGGAGGCTCTTTTTACTGACAGTGACCGCGCTGATTCTCAGGTACGGATGGGAGGTCTTGACGCAATTGTTCCATCATTGACCTCGGGCATATCCCGCGTGCGTGGCAGTGGCATGCGCAGAATGAATTCGCGCCGCCAAGAAACAAAGTGGCCGCAGAGCCTCGCTAACCAAACATTCAGACTTTCACCCAGGTTCCGGCGCGATGACTCTTTATGATCGCTTCGCACACCGCGACTTCGTGATGCCCGTCGTCGGCCGTTGCGAAGAGAGAGCGAGCCGAACCGCCACTTGTTATTGCCGCATAAATGGCGCGGAAGTTCATCTTGAATGTATCGGGAAAACCTTCCACGTGGCCTGGCGGATAATCCACGTAGCCTGTTGCGCCGTCTCCGAAAGCCAAAGTAGCACGCACAGCAGTCTGGTTCGCATCGTCCCGGTTGCCGAAATGCAGCATTTCCGGATTCTCTGAACACCACCAAGCCGACTTCTTCGACCCGTACATTTCGATTCTGATGCAGTTTTTTCGTCCGGCTGCCACTTGCGAAACCATGAGATTGCCGCGCGTACCGTTGCCAAACTGCATCAGCACGCTTGCGAAATCATCGGTTCGCACTTTGTAGGTGGCATACTTGACCTTGTCATCGGCCTGCGCGAATGTTTGGACCTCGCCCAACGGCCGGCGGCGCAGCTTGTGCCAGGTCCCGAGGTCAGCGAAAACAGATTGAATCCTTGTGCCGAGAACAAACGACACGGCGTCCATCCAATGCGTCCCGATGTCCGCCACCGCACGTAGGTCCCCGCCCTCCTCCGGCAGCAGCCGCCAGTTGTAATCGGTATCCTTGAACAACCAGTCCTGCAGGTAAGAACCATTGACATGAATAATCTTGCCAAGGTCGCCGCGTTCGACCATCCGCCGCAGCGCGAGAACCGCCGGGTAGAATCGAACGTTGTAATTGACAGCGAACACACTCTTCGCGGTGCGTGCCGCCCTGACTATCTGAAGTGTTTCCCGCGTGTTCATGGCAAGCGGCTTTTCGCAAACCACGTGTTTTCTGGCGCGCAGAGCAGCAAGTGCCATCTCACCATGAAACCGATTTGGCGCAGTGATGTGGACCACGTCAACCTCCGGGCAGGCGACCAGGGCGCGGTAATCGTCGAACGCACGGGGGATGCCCAGCCGAGCCGCAGCCTTGGCGCCCAAATCTCCCAAATCACAGATCGCGGTCACAGCCACGCCGAGCCGCCGCAAGGCCTCGACATGAACCGGCCCGATGAAACCGGTGCCGATAACACCGGCCTTGATGGAGTGAATGCTTCGTTCTGCTGTTTCTGCTTTCATGATCTGCCGCTATTTCCACTTGCACTTCCGTGAAGGCAATCGGTGTTTGCCATGGCACTCGGTGCATGTCTTGACTTCGTATGCGATCAACCACGCATCTGGCTTGTGTTTTTCCGCCTTCAAGAAAACCTGCTCTGCATTGTGGCAAGACATGCATCCGATTGCCAGTTTGTCGCGCGGATACATAATGTCGGGCGGAGTTCCGTTTCCGCCCGACGCCCACGATTCGTCAGCTATGTGCGCGTCGCACTCCCCGTGACACTTGGCGCACCCAACACCGGCTCGAGCGTGCTTGAGCGCAAGTTCTTCACTGGCGAGATTCAAATGGCAAACTTCGCATCGGCTGTTGTCCGCCATTTCTCTGCCGCTCTCGTCACCCGACTCGCCTTCATCCAACAAAAGAGGCGCTGCTTCGCGGTCCCGTGACGGTGCATTCTTTACTGTCCCCCTTTGAAGTTGGGCCGGGGTTGCAGGTGACCGTTCTTCCCGGGGCGCGATCGTTGCCTCATCGGCACGGAAAAGCATCCATCCCCGAACACAAAAGGCCAGAACCACAAGCAGGATCACAGCACGGCCCGCGGACGCGCAGGCAGTTGTTCTCTGAAAATGCGATCGGCGCCAACCGGTTCCTGAGTCAATCATGTCGGCATTTGCATTGGCGTGATCAGAGCAACCGCTGATCTGGGTGCTGAATTGTGGAGGTGAAACAACGGCGTTCCTTAAACGTACTGCCAATCGCGAAGCCAGTGGTAGTTGGGCGCCAATTGAGCCTCGAGCCGCTGATTAAGCTTTTCCAAGGCCACCTTCTCCTTTACGTCAAACTCACGCCGTTCCGCCACCGCTTTGACCACGTTATCGACTTCTGCGATGCTGTTAAGACCCGGAATTGGAATCACCGTGTTGGTGGCAAGAATGTAACGAATCGCCAGCCGCGCCCGTTTCAGGTCTTCTTCACTTTCACCGGTAAACAAAGAGCCGGCCGCAAACGGCTTGATCCCGAACGCGCCCACGTCACGTTGTTTCAACGCAGGGAAAAGGCTGTCTTTGGGCGCCGCTTTGCTCATCGTGGTGAACGGGAAACACACCACGTCGATCTGCGGGAAGTATTCGATCATGAACTTGATCCAACGCCTGTCATGCGAGGAGAACCCGACAAAACGCGCTTTGCCCATTTGCTTTGCCTTTTGCAGCGCCTCGGCTATTTCACAAGCGGTGTCGAAGCTGTGACGTCCGCCCGGCTCGAGACACGTTATCCGCCAGAGATCGGTGTATTCCTGTTCTGAATCTCTGAGCAGTTCGTCCAGTGACTCGAGCAACTTCTTGGCCGTGCGGTATTCTTCGTTTCGGACCTCTTTGGCGCCATGCGACAGCGCAAGGTACATCTTGTCGCGGCGCCCTTTCAGTGCCTTCGCATCGCGCTTCACCTCGTTGTCCCAGCAAGCATCGATGTAGTTGATGCCTGCATCGATGCAACGGCTGACGATTTCCGTGCGTTCTTTTTCGTTGCTCCTTGAATGGCCGCCAAGGCAAACCGCCGACACCATCAGACCGGTTTTGCCAAGCCTGCGGTATTCCATGTTCGGATTGTAATTCAGAATCTTGGAGGTATCGACCGCCGCCGGCGCAGCCTCCCCTGCCCTGCCCTTCCACTCAGCAATGGCAAGCGGCAGCGCCGCTGCGGCCATGGCCGTGCTCCGAACGAACGATCTCCGATTCAATGGTTCAGATTTCATTTCTGGTTGCCTTTCTTTTCGTCATCTCTTGTTGCGCTGCCCAGTTTGCACAAGGCCTCCAATTCTTCATCCGACAGTGCACGATCATAAATCCGCAGGTCATCTATCAGCCCTTTAAACCCCCGGCCAATGCGCACTTCGATGTCGCTTCCGGTATCGATTGGCCACAAATCCAGCAAACCAATATCGTGGATGATGGCAGGAGCGCCGTCTTTGAACAACCGGACGTCATCGTGCAGATTAGGTTTTTCAGCTTCATGAACCACCACTGCCACGTGGTGCCATTTGTCGTCCGCGATACTGTCGTTTATGTACAAGTAACCGCCCTTGGGAGTCACACCAATACGGCCCCTGACATGTCCGAAAATCCACATCTTGCCGAAGTCGTTGCTGCCCCACGAAACAATCTCGCCGCCGTCCGTCGATGTTTTCACCCACGCGCAAACCGTGCGCGGCGCAGTTCCTGTCACACCTTTGAACCCGGGCACACGAACCACCGAGCCTTGCTCGCCAAACATCAGCGCGTTGCCAATTCGGCCAGGGGCCAACTGCGTTTTCAACGATGCGCCTCCCTCAACAACAGCGTCATGGCCGTGGCCAGATGAATCCGCAGCCTTGTTGACGTCAATTAAGTCAAATTTCCACCAGCCTATCAAATGCGGATCAGAGTCCAGTTGAACCGGTCGTTGCTCTGGTGCGCCACCGGGCTCTTGAGCGAGTTGCGATCGCGTGTTTGCCCAACAAACCGTTGCCACAGCAGCCAGTACACCCAACTTGTGCAGACTAATCATAAGCGCGCGATACAGCGATTCTCATCGTGCGCAAGTCTCAGTCAAGCGTGTACGCTTGACCGGACCAGAGCGCGGCGATTCTTCGCCGCCCCGAGCTTAAACCCCGCCCTGAATAGGAGCGCGGGCATTCTTGCCCGCCCCCAACCGGTGAATGTTCGGACACCGGATTTGCCTGATTGAAACAGGTGCAAGATCGGTCTTCGTATTGATGCGGCCGAGGACGGCCGCGCTCCCGGCGTTGTTGCTTTTTCCAACGCGCTGCAGGAGCGCGGCGATTATTGCCGAATCGCCAAAAACGTCTGGAAACACTGTCCCCGCCGCTGCTATGATGTTCTCGTTCAAGCCGCTTATGGGAAAGGCCGCACCTCAGCATATGCGTAGAGACAATCGTTCGGTTTTGTCCCGTCGCGCATTCTTGGAGTCTGCCATCGCAAGAAGCTGCATTTTGGGCTGTTCATGGTTCATTCCCCAAACGGTTTTCCCTCAAACCGCCAAACCTGCGCCGAGCAACCGCATAAACGTTCTGTTCATTGGCACGGGCCGGCGCGGAATGGAACTGCTGAGGCTGTTCATTGCCCAGCCAGATTGCCATGTCGTTGCAGTGTGCGACGTCGATCAAGAACACGCCGAGACAGGCAAGGATTTTGTGAATGCCAGATATGGCACTCGTGATTGCCGTGTTTATTACGATTTCCGAGAGCCGTTGGCACGGTCTGATTTGGATGCAGCAGTGATCGCACTGCCCCTGCACTGGCACTCGATACCCGCCGTCATGGCCGCAAAAGCCGGCTTGGATATTTACGCCGAACCGCCTCTGGCTCATACCATCAAAGAGGGGCGCGCCGTCTGTAAAGTCATTCAAAGGTACGTGCGCGTCTGGCAAACGGACGCTTGGCGGCGCGCTGACAACCGATTTCTGCAAGCTGCTGAACTTGTGCGAAGCAGCGCGATTGGCAGCATTCAATCAGTCGAAATCGGAACCCCGCACGGGCACGTTGATTGCGCCGGAACCGCCGGACAAGAAACGCCCACCAAACCACCGCCCGGACTTGATTACGACATGTGGCTCGGACCCGCCCCATGGGCTCCATACGCGCCGGCTCGCGTCCACGGCAACTGGCGATGGCACCTCGACTACGGCGGCGGACAGTTGATGGAATGGATTGGCCATTACATGGAAATCGTTCAATTCTCGCTGGGCCTCGAAACCACCGGGCCAATCGAGGTGGAAGGTTCGGGTGAGTACCCTCCGGCAGGTCTTTGGAATGCACCAACTAAGTTCCGCATCCGCGCCCTCTACAGCACAGGACTGACCATTACGATCGTCGGCGCACAAGGAATTCGAGAAGGCATTCTATGGAAAGGCGAGAAGGAATCCATTCACATGAGCCCAGACGGTGCTGTCGAGTACGTGCCGAGATCGTCTCCGCAATTGGCAAAACCAAAACCTCTAGTTCCCGCCCCGATCGCCCACGCCCGTGAATTCCTGGATTGCGTCAAATCGCGGCGGTTGACAAGCACGTCGGCCGAGTCAGCCCAGCGAGCCGCTACTGTAGGGCACCTCGGCCAAATCGCCATCCGCCTTGGCCGCAAAATCCGGTGGAACCCGGCAACAGAAGAAATCATCGGCGACGAAACAGCCAGCCGCCTCCTTGGAAAGAGCATGCGGGAACCATGGTACCTTTGACCACAACGGGACGCGCTTTTTGCCGAACGGTTTGGTCGCGAAAACCGCAATGGCCGCATCTCGGGCCTGGCCTTCCTGTCGCTTGGGCTGTTCTTGCTGCAACCCTCCACTGCACTGCGGTACATTCATCCGAGCCGCTTTCTCAAAGCGACCAGACAAGCGCCCGCGAACCGCCAATTGCATCTGAACAACCCACTCAACATTCAGCAGCAGGCCCTCAACTCGCAAACGACCTTGAAGACAAGCTGCTCGCCGACATTCGAAGCGAACTTCCCGTCGCAACCAAAACCGCGCTGTTTCGACAACTCCAACTCGTTGCAACACCACGCGCCGTGCCTGTTCTTGTGGGAATGCTATCCGACACCAACCTCTCACACAGCGCGCGAAGCGTGCTCGAGGTGCTGCCCGGCCAGGTGCCAAACATTGCTCTCTCGCGCGCGCTCAATGGGACTCGAAAAAACCAGCTCATTGGCATTATAGGGACGTTGGGGAACCGCCGCAGCCGCGATGCTGTGCCGGCGCTGATCCCAATGCTGACCAACAGCGAAGTTCAAGTTGTGACAGCGACAGTAGCAGCGCTCGGCAAAATCGCCAGTGACGATGCGCTGGCCGCTTTGAAAGGAGTCGCCTGCGCAATCGAACCTCCGCTTCTCGCAATTGACGCAAAGGCGGTGCCGCTCGCACCACGGGTTCGGTACAGATTGAACATGGGAGTTGTCCTGGACGCGCTGCTTGAGTGTTCAGAAGCAATGTCGCAACAGGGCCGAACAAATGCCGCTGCTCAACTCTATGCCCAGCTCGCTGCATCAGAGGTGGCCCCATGGCCGGGGCGGGTGGCTGCAATCGGCGCGCTTGCGCGATCGGATGCTGCGCAGGCCATGGCGTTCGTACTGAACATGCTGAAGCAACAAGACGAGGCTTTGCAGGCCCTCGGCGCGTCTCTCGCCAGAACCATGCCGCATCCGGCTCTTGAATCGCTTTCCACGGTGCTTTATGCCTGCCCTACCCATGCTCAGATAAGCGTTGTCGAGTCAATGGCGGACCGTGGTGATCCGGCCGTCGTTCCCCTCTTGCTCAAAGCCACTCGGTACCCAGACCCACATGTGCAGGCTGCCGCTGCGCGGTCGCTCGCCAGATTCAGTCCCAGCACGGAAATCGTCCAGCGCCTTGCTGAATTGGCTTCAGGTGATGGACCACAAGCGAATGCGGCAATCGACACACTCGCGGCTTTGCCCCGCGACAATGCCGATGCAGCCATCCTTGCTTCTCTGAGTTCCACAAACGATTCCGTGCTTGTCGGACTAATTCGTGCAGCCGGCCAACGCGGCCTTGCAGCCGCTCTGCCCACAATCGTTCGCGCGTCCTCCAACGATAACCCGCGATTGCGCCGAACGGCCATTGAAGCTCTCGGGCGGTTGGGAGGACATCGCGAGTTCGAGCTTCTCCAACAGCATATCAGCAAACCCTCCCCGGCAACGAACCCGATGGCAATCGTCCAAGCATTGACCGAAATCTCACAGCGCTTGAACGAGCCCGAAATGGCAGCACGCCCGATTGTCAGCCTCTTGCCTGTCACGGATGCGCAAACAAGACTTCGTCTTTACGATTGCCTCGCTCGACTGGGAGGGACCACCGCACTCAACACGATGCGGCAAGCCGCAGCCTCAGACGATCCCATAACCAGAGAACACACCGTAAACCTGCTTGCGAATTGGCCGGATACCAGCGCGTTGGACGAATTGATCGCAATTGCCAAGACCGAGTACAATCCCGCCTGTCGTTTGATCGTATTGCGCGGAATCACCAACCTCATTGCTCACCCCAGCGCGCGAACCCCGGACCAAACATTCGAAATCTACAGCCAGACTTTGCAGGTCACACTCACATCCAACGAAAAGAAACTCCTCATTCCAGGTCTGGCTTCACTCGCATCTCCTGAAGCAATGAACGTTCTCCGAAGCTGTTTGTCGGACCCGGAACTGCAGGATGAAGCCGCAAAGAGTATTATTCAGGGCATGGTTGATCTCATCCTCCAGTCCCCATCGAAAGCGAGGGGGCAAATCGCCCAGCTTCGTTCCGCAAACATTGCCCCGCAACTCCGCGCTGAGCTGGACGTCCTGTGGAATTTCATGGCAACCCAGACAAACGCTGTCAACACATGGCTGATCGCAGGGCCGTACACGAGTGAAGGGTTCGGTCCCGAACTGCTTCTCGAGACGCCTTTCGGGCCCGAAGAACCCACTGTCTCAGTCCGGTGGAATCCCGTGTCAACAACCGACGCTGTGCCGGTCGTCGTAATCGCGCTACCGCCGGCGAATCAAGCGGTGTATCTTGCCTCCTGCATCGTCAGCGACCGTGAACAGCGCGCAAAACTCCGTCTGTTGGCTCGCACACCGGTTCGAATATGGCTCAACGATGTCCCGGTAAACGCCAAATTCGAAAGTCACCTGAAACTCGAACTCCAACAGATCGCAAATGTCGCACTCCGAAAAGGGGAAAACAGGCTTGTTGTGAAACTGCCAGTCCCAACAAAGGGTGCCCTCCTTGCCTGCACTGTCGAAGCAACGAACCCGCTGCGCACCTCACCTTTCACCAAATCCGGCGTGAGATAGAACGCGTATTCTCTCCCGCGTCGTTTTTCCTGGCCGCCATAATCCATGCCCTGAGGACAGCGAACCCCAACCGTGCACGAACCCCTGCATGCAGGTAGGGCGCGCCGTCCCCGGCGCGCCGGAACTGTGACAGGCGGTTTTCTTATATCCGCGCGAACGCGGAACTCTGGGAGCGATCGGTTGTCCCGGATTTTGGGCGATGCCAGGCCC
>JARYMD010000082.1 GCA_029907285.1 Verrucomicrobiota bacterium
GGGAAATATGCGGGCTACGGGGCTGGGTGTGAACTGCCGAGGGCAGCCGGATTCAAGCAGAGCTGGGCTGAAGAATCGGCGCTCAAGTCGATGGACAAAGACGAGAAGAAAACTGGGACTGAGACATTAGAATCTTTGTTGTAATGGTTCAGAACAGATAATGAGCGGCATGGGGTTGAGGTCACGCCATTCTCTTCGAGGCCATGAAATAGTCTGGGTCTCTGGTCTATGGTCTTTGGTCTCTGTGCTGATGTCTTGACTATTCAGCAACAAAAAAGCGCCCGGTTTGCACCGGGCGCTGTATCGACCTCAGATTAGCCGCATTAGTTCATCTTGCCCGCGTAGTACGGGAAGAGAAGGTAATGGTCTTCCTGCGAGTTCTTGACCTGCTCACGCAGACGGGCACCGGTCACCTGTTGCACGCTGCCGTCGGACAACACGATGTTGCCCGCGCCATTGTGCATGCTGGTGGACCAGCCTGTTGTCTTCATGTTGGCGTCGTTGTCCATCTTGGCGTAAAACAAGACCGATTTGGACTGCGAATTGTAAGCAGTATCGGCCTTTGGATTGAGCACGCCGTTGGTGACGTTGCGATCGCCGCCAAGTATCACCTGTGGACGGCCCTCGTCAGCGTCAGGGTTGACAAAGTAGCTTACGCCACCGTTCTTTCCACCCCGATCGAGAGAGAGAACGACCATCCCGGCGAAGTTGCTCGGAGACATTCGGGAACTGTCAGCCGGGCAAACGACCAGTTTCGGCGTGGCGAGCTCGTTGGACAGGGCAACGAAAATGCGCCACATTTCCATCGGTTTCGCGTTCGGCGTTGCGCCCAACAGGTCAGCGACACCGCCTTCGTTGGTTGACACACCCATCGGGAAGCGATCCCCGTTGTCTGTGGCAAACAGACGGAAGGCAATGCCGACCTGCTTGAGGTTGTTCGCACAGTTGATTCTTTGCGCCTTCGCCTTGGCCTTGGCAAGCGCTGGCAGCAGCATGCCGGCAAGGATGGCGATTATGGCAATCACGACGAGCAATTCGATCAACGTGAAGGCCCCGTTTCTGTTCTTTCGTAGTAGTCGGCTCATAACGTTGTTGTTCAGTTTTTTCGTGTAACCAACGGTAAGGTTACCGAGTTGGAACTCTATGACAACGCACCCGCGTGTCAACGATTTTTCAAAATGTTTTCAAGCATGCGCAATGCCAGAATCACCAAACAATGCCTTTGTTTGAAAATCAAGCACTTGCGGGACACTCCGCCGCGGCAGACCCGGTCTGTGCGCGTGAAAAACGCGCATTTCTGAATCTTCTCCGCCTCGCTTGCTTGCCTTTGTCCCGCGAAGCCTTGTAGTTTGGCTGTGCTTTTTGGGACACGCATTTTGTATCGTGAAAACGAATTGCCTTGAATGCATGGGTGTGGGAGACGGCTGGCCATGCGCCGACAGGGCGCATGCGGCTTTCTTGTATCGATTTGGGACGGCGACGGTGCTGGTTGATTCGGGCGAACCGATCAGCGGCCTCATTGACAAAGCAAACATCGCCGCGGACGAAATCGACTCGGTGTTGATCACGCACCTTCACATGGATCACGTGGGTGGGCTTTTCATGCTGTTGCAGGGGCTTTGGCTCGAAGGCCGCACCAAGCCTCTTCCGGTCCACATGCCTGCAGAGGGAATCGAGCCTGTCCGCGCAATGCTGCGCGCCGGCTACGTGTTCGATGAGCTGCTCAAGTTCGATCTCGAGTTCGTTCCTATCAAAGCAGGACAACAAATTCGGATCGGCCGCAGCGTGAGGGTTACACCTTTGGCCACTTCGCATCTGTCGGGCTTGAAGAGGAGATTTGGCAGCCGCAGCGGTCCCGCTTTTGACGCGTTTAGTTTCCTCATTGAAAGCGGGCGAACGCGGGTTGTGCACAGCGGCGATGTGGGTACTGTTGCCGACCTTGAACCGTTGTTGGACAGGCCGGTTGATGTTTTGGTTTGCGAACTGGCGCACGTTGGGTTGGAGGAACTGGGGGAATTCCTGAAAGGCCGCAAGGTGAAACAGGTTGTGCTGGTTCATTTGCCGGAATCGATGTGGCGTGATTTGCCGGAGACGCGCCGCAGTGCGGAGAAAGCCCTCGGGAAAACCAGCTTTGCGATCCCGACGGGCGGCGAGGCAATTGCATTTTGATCCCGGTTAAAGGCTGAGCCGATGTCACAAATGCTCAAATCTTCCGGCGCAATGGGCGTGGCAACATTGCTCAGCCGGGTTCTCGGCCTTGTGCGCGAACAGGTGTACGCGCATTTCATGGGGGATACGGCGGTGGCGAGCGCGTTCAAGCTTGCGTTTCAAGTGCCAAACCTGTTCAGGCGGCTTCTTGGGGAGGGGGCGCTTACAGCGGCTTTTATTCCGATTTTCAAGCGCAAGGAAAAGACCGAGGGCGAAGCGGCCATGTGGCGGGCTGCGCATGAAGTCATGGGGGCTTTGATCCTCGCCGGGTCGTTGCTTGTCGCGGTTGTGATCGTTGGGCTCACGCTTGTGTTATTGTCGTCGGAGCTTGGGGCGCGCGCGGGCCAACCCGGTTTTCCTGGCTTGGGCGGCCGTGAATGGCTGCACAAGGACACCAAGCTTATCCTGCAGTTGCTGCGGATAATGTTTCCGTACCTTCTGTTGGTGTGTTTGGCGGCGCTTGTGATGGGGATGCTGAACGCACGCGGACATTTTTTCGTTCCTGCCATGGGCGCCACGATGTTGAATTTGGTGATGATTGCCAGCGTGCTTGTGCTGGCGCCGCGGTTTGGAAAGTCGCTGGAAACCCAGATATTCGCGCTTGCAATCGGTGTGCTGCTGGCGGGAATTGTCCAGTTGACGTTCCAGCTTCCGACTCTTTATCGGGAAGGGTTCAGATTCCGCTGGGTCGATCCGCGGGGAAGCGAGACTGTGCGCGAGGTGACAAGGAAAATGGTGCCGGGCGCAATCGGGCTTGCGGCTTACCAGATCAATGTGTTGTTGATCGGCGGCGTGGCGTTCTGGGTTGATCGCACTGTTGTGGCGTCGTTCGATTATGCGGTGCGGTTGATGGAGTTCCCGCAGGGAGTGGTGGGCATTTCACTTGCAACGTATTTGCTTCCGACCCTGTCGGCGCTTGCCGCTGAAAAGCGGTATTCGGATTTCCGGGTGACGTTGCGCGAAGGACTCGGTTTGCTGTTGTTCTTCAACCTGCTGGCTTCGGTGATGCTTGTTGTGTTGGCGGAACCGATTGTTCGCCTGTTGTTCGAGCGAGGGCGGTTCACCGAAGCATCGACGCACCGGGCTGCGCTGGCGCTGGCGTGCCTTGCGCCCGGGCTGGTTGCATTCTCGACCGTCAACATTCTCGCGCGCGCGTTTTACGCTCTCGGCGATACAAGAACGCCCATGGTCATCAGCATCGCATGCCTTGTGTTGAATCTGGTTTTTTCGCTGTGGCTGATCGGCCCGTTCAAACAGGGGGGTCTTGGGGTTGCCAACACGATGAGCGCTTGTTTCAACGTATGGCTGCTGTTGCGCGCGCTTCATCGGAAACTTAAACGGCTGGAAATGGGCCCGCTTGTGCCAACCGCATTGTCGCTGCTGGGCGCAACGGTGGCGACAGGCATCAGCGTGTGGGCCGGCGCGCACTTCTGGGGAGAGAAAATCGGCCACGCAACGCTGCCGGCAAAGTTGGGGGAAGTGTTTGTTCCGATGTGCCTTGGGGTGTTGGTCTATTTTGCGCTGGCAATCTGGCTGCAGGTGCCGCAGGCGCACGAGATCATCGATCTCGCAAAGCGCCGCCTGAAGAGGCCTTCAACCGGCGATTGAACTCGACACAGTCGGCGTAACGAACCCCTGTTCCGCCGAAGATATCGAGCGCCGAGCCTATCGTGAGGTCAACTCGGCCGCGCCCAATCCGCGTTACCGTTTCAAGGTCGCTCAACGATCTGGCTCCGCCGGCGTAAGTGACGGGGATTGGGGAGGTCTCGGCAAGGAAATGAACCAGTTGTTCGTCAATGCCGCGGGCGAGCCCCTCTGCATCGACGGCGTGGACGAGAAACTCCGCGCAGGAGCCGGCCAGCCGGACGAGAGTCTCGCGGTTCAAAACAATGTCTGTGAAACGCTGAAAACGCTCCGCAACCACGTGGTAATGCCCGTCCTTGAAACGGCAACTGAGGTCAATAACAAGCCGCTGCGCCCCCACGGTATCGACCATGGCCTGCAACCGTCCTGCGTCGAAGCGCCCGCCGGGGAACAACCATGATGTGACGATCACGTGAGACGCGCCGGCATCAAGCCATGCGCATGCGTTTTCGGGTTTGATCCCCCCGCCTATCTGCAGTCCGCCTGGATAGGCTGCGAGCGCAGCGCGTGCTTGCGGCTCGTTGCCCGGGCCGAGCATCACAACGTGGCCGCCTTGCAATCCGTCTCTCTTGTAGAGTGCGGCGTACCATTCCGCCGGACGATCGGAGACAAAGTTCGTGCGGAGCGTTTGCGGGTCGTCGGTCAGGGTGGCGCCGACGATTTGCTTCACCTTTCCCTCATGGAGATCAATGCACGGGCGAAACATAAGTTCTTTGCTTTTCTCACCCTGAGACCAACACGTTGGTCTTGGTTTGAGAATGGCGTCAGGTTATCCGGTCTTCCGGGGCGGTGCCAGCGTGATCGGTCTGATCGGCCTGATCGGCCTGATCAGTCGGATCTGGCTCGGGCCATTTTTCGCAGCCGCGGTGCAAATCAACCTGGCGGAGCGGTTTTGGAATGTTCGGGGACGGTTTCCGCGTTGAACGAGGATCGGCGCGCGATTCGAGCACAAGGCGCGTTGGCACGTAGTTTGCCACAAAATCGCGCCTGAAACTCGAAAAAGTGCCGGCCGCAAGATGCGCGCGTATGTCACGCATCAGTTGAAGATAAAAATGCGTGTTGTGTATGCTGACCAGTCTGAGCCCGAGAATCTCGTTCACGTTCAGAAGGTGCCGGATATACGCGCGTGAAAAATGCCTGCAGGCAAAGCAGGTGCAGCCGTCTTCGATTGGGCCGAATTGCGTTTTGCATGCGCCGCCTTTGATGGCGAATGTTCCTTTCGAAGTGAATGCGGTTCCGTTTCTGGCGACGCGCGTTGGCAATACACAGTCAAACAGGTCAACACCGCGCGCCACCAGCTCGACAATCTGAGCCGGCGTCCCAAGTCCCATCGCGTACCTGACCTTGTTTTCCGGCAGGAACGGGACCGTGGCCTCGATGGCGGCAAACATCAGCGGCTCGGGTTCGCCGACGCTCACGCCGCCGATTGCATACCCGTCGAAATCGAGCGCAACCACGGCGCGCGCGCACTGCTCGCGGAGCTGGGCATCCGCGCCGCCCTGAACAATGCCAAAAACCAGTTGGCCTGGCGCTCTTGGTTGTTCACGGCATTCGTGTGCCCAGCGGATTGTGCGTTCGACGGCGAGCCGTTGCTCCTTTGGCGGAGCGTTATGCGCAGGGCATTCGTCGAAAACCATTGCGATGTCCGAGCCTAGAACACGCTGGATTTCCATTGCTTCGCGCGGCCCGAGAAACAAAAGCGCGCCGTCCACGTGCGATCTGAACTCGACCCCGTGCATGTGCACCTTGCGTATTTTGGCGAGGCTGAAAACCTGAAACCCCCCGCTGTCGGTAAGTATCGGATCGGTCCACCCCATGAACGCGTGCAGGCCCCCGGCGGCTCTGATCACATCAAGCCCCGGCCGGATCGCAAGATGATAAGAGTTGCCGAGAATGACCTTGGCGCCCATCTCCCGAAGTTCCCGCGGGTCGAGAGCCTTCACTGTGGCTTGTGTTCCGACCGGCATGAAAGCCGGGGTGTCCACAGGACCACGCGAGGTCATCAACCGGCCCAGGCGTGCCCGGGATTCAGAGTCTGTCCTTATGAGGTGGAACATTGCCGCAAGCGAGCCGGTTCTGTTGCCGCACCCGTTCTGCGGTGGCATCGGCTGGCAGGCGATCACAGTCTCTCCACAGCCCTAATTCGGCACAAAGCCGGTTTCCCGTTTGTCAGCGTGCCGGCAAACTCGCCAACACCATAGAATCCGAGATTCAAAACTTGATCAGGCCCCGAAAGACTCGCCAACCTGGAACCGGACAAACCGCCTGACCTCGACTGTGTCACCGAGCTGCGCGGCAACAGAGGCCATGTGTTCCCTGACGGAGATTTCCGAATTGCGTTTCACGAAGCCCTGTTCCAAGAGACACACGGTCTGGTAAAACTTTTCGAGTTTTCCCTGGACAATCTTTTCGACAGCCTGGGGCGGCTTGTTCTTCACGAGGTCGGAGTTGGCGACGACCTCGCGTTCCCGAGCAACAAGCGCCGGATCGAGTTTGTCGCGCGACACTGCCAGCGGACTTGCCGCCGCAATCTGCAAGGTTATGTCCTTGACCAATTGCTTGAATTCGTCCCGGGCAACGGTCTCTTCTTTGCCGGCGCCCACTTCGACCAGCACACCGACCTTGGCCCCCGTGTGAATGTACGCCGCCACAAGACCGTTGCCGGCAACCTCAAAACGCTGGTGCCGGGCAATCTTTACGTTTTCGCCGGTCTTGGCCACTATCTCGACCCGTAATGGCTCGAGATCAACAGCGGGATTCTCCGCCAACGTGCGAGCCACCTTTTCAGCAAACGCCCGGAAGGTCTCGTTCTTGGCGACAAAATCCGATTCGCAGTTGATTTCAACCAGCAGACCAACCCGCGCTCCGGGCAGGATGCAATGGGCGATGACACCTTCCCTTGTTTCTCTGAGCGCTTTCTTTGCTGCAGTGGCCACACCGCGTTTGCGCAGTATGTCAACGGCGGCTTCCAAATCACCGTTTGCTTCGATCAACGCGTGTTTGCACTGCATCATTCCGGCGTTGGTCATTTCTCTGAGTTTGGCAATAAGAGCGGTCGTGATTTCTGGCATATCAATCCTTAACGAGTTCTTCGATGTAAATTACTTTGCGCTGCCTTGATGACATTCACTTGCAGTTGAACCGTGCCGTGTCAAATGTCGTTCAAGCATTTTGAACGGCTTGGACGCCTTGCGGCACGGCAGGTACTGCTGGTGCTTGCGCAGGCACCGCAGTCGCGGGCATCTCCCGGACAGGTTCCGGCGCGGCGGGTGCATGCTCCGCCGCCGCAGGCACGCCTGCAGGCGCGGCCGATCCAGCTTCCGCATGCTGTTCCTTTGAAACAGCGGCTTCGGCGGGCGCGGGTTGCTCTTGGGCGGTTGTTTTTCTCCCGTACTTGGCTTCAAATTCGGCGCGAGCCTGAGTTATTACCTGCCCAACAACGCTCAGTATCAGTCGCACTGACCTTATCGCATCGTCGTTGCCGGCAATCGGGTAATCGATAATGGTTGGGTCGGCGTTTGTGTCCACGATGGCCACAACAGGGATTTTCAGGCGGCGCGCCTCGGCCACGGCGTTGTGTTCGCGCCGCACGTCAATGACAAACAAAGCGCTCGGATGGCGCTCCATGTTCCGGATTCCATCAAGGTTCTTGATCAAACGCGCAAGTTCACGGCGAAGGCGAGCACCCTCCTGTTTTCCAAAATGATCAACAGTGCCGTCGGCGACGAGCTTTTCGATCTCGCGGAGTCTGCCCATCGAACGCTTGATCGTCTTCATGTTCGTCAGCGTTCCGCCCAGCCAGCGTTCAACCACATAAGGTTGGCCACAAGCTTTGGCAGTCTCCTTGACGGCTTCCTGGGCTTGTTTTTTGGTCCCAACAAACAAAACCTGGCCGCCTTCAATCACCTTTTCGCGGAGAAAATTGCAGGCCGTTTCAAGCTGTGTCAGTGTCTTGGCAAGGTCGATGATGTGAATGCCGTTCCGGGTATCAAATATGAACGGCTTCATCTTCGGGTTCCACCGCCTTGTTTGATGACCGAAATGAACGCCAGCCTCGAGCAACTCTTTAATGCCGATAGTAATCACAAGTTTTCCATTGGTTAGCAGCGTCTGGGCTGACCGCCACACACGCCATCCCGCGGAACACGGGATTCAATCATGTTCAATGTTGTTGTGGCCCCCGGTGCCACCCGGACACCGGAATTACGGCCGTTCCGCACCCGCTGCCCGGCAACCGCCGCGCAAGCGGAACAAGAAGGCTAACACAGGTTCCGAATCCTGCAACTCCATTTTTCTGCCCAAAAAAGCGCCAAACACCAGCCATTGACCCGGAAATCTCACCGGGCCGAAGGAAAATGGGTGATCCGTGGGGCTGGCCGGTGAGACGTCCGGGCTGAAGCATGAAACGCAAGAATTTATACCTAAATCGTAAGAATCGGGCGTCACATCGCGAATACATAGATGAAAGCACTGTTTTTGTTCGCAACGGCTTTGGGGACAAGCCCGCAGCGGCTGGTAGTCGGCTGAGGGCCGGCTGCCGTGCCCACAAGCGAAGCGGAGGACCGGCGCGGTCGTCGGCGGCGCCGGTCCTCCCACTTCGAGGGCGGCTTGGAAGCCTGACCGGCTCACCCGCCAAAGACACCCAAATATGCTGCGGCATGGCCGGCGCGCCCCAGCCCTCATGAAAACGCTGCATTTAAACTACTGGCCTGGCGCCGCTTGCGCGCTCAGCACCGTCCCGATCTGCAACGGCGCAAGTTCAAAGGCGATGGTCTCGCCTTCGGTCCCCAAATACCCGCCCCAGCCAACGCGGATGTCCCGGACACGTTTCAAATCCAAGATGCCGTCCCCAGCTTTTGACCATCCTGCACGCTGGAATTGGTAGATGGGCAAGATCGAGCGCTGGCGGCCTGGGGCACCGAGTGACCGGCCGGTGCTTGCAATGAAATCTTCGCCGCCGTCCTCACCGAGAATAACAAGCAATTGCGTTGGCGTTTTCTGACCCGTCGGCACCCGGGAATCAAGCACAAGGCAATCAGCCGAAGACAGGTCGTAAATGTTGGTCCGCTGGAGGTTGACGAACAGAAAAGTGTCAACGTTGCTCTTCGTTATCTTGCCTGTCGCTTGAAAAGCGCTGGGCTCGCTTGGCGCTCCAACAACGCCCGATTTCAGACTCGCAGACACAAATTCGCCGTTGATCAGGCTGGCGGTCTCCGCAGGCAGCGGGCGCAGCAAGAGGTTTGGGATTTGACCGGACTTGGCCGGGAGCCGGCGCGGCGCACGCGCGGTGCCGAATCTTGCAAATGCGGCTCCGTACGGTTCGAGTTTCAAGGCAAAACCGCCAGCCTTGATCCCCGCGGTTTTGCCCCCGGTTGCAGGGTCCAAAAGTTCGCCCGTGCCTTCTGCTGAGAAACTGACTTCGCCTGACCACGGCTGCGGGCTGTCGTTGATGATGAACCACACGTGGTTGTCATTCATGCGCCGGTGAGTTGCGCGAATCGGCGATGAACCGGGCACAACTCGGATGTCCGGTTCCAGAAGGCCGTTCAAGACCAGGGGCAAAAGGCTCTCAGAACCGGCTGGCAGGAACACACCTGCGCCGCCTGCGGGGTTTGGCGTGACGCGCTGTTGTTCTCCCGGATCGCCAAACAGCTCGCGGGCCATGCGTTGCACCATTGGCGATGGAAACTCGCTTTCGCTGTTGGCCGGCAAATCAGCAAGCGCGATTACCACCCCGCCCGCACGCACAAAACGCGCGAGTTTCTCCCAGGCTGCCATCGGGAGCGTGTCCGCGCCCGGCAATATCACCACGTTCCAGCGCAATTTGCCGTGAACGAGGCAATCCTGCTCGATTTGTGCGTCGGCCAAAGCGCGCGAATCAACCACAGTGAAATCGCGCTGATGAACAAAAAGGCTTTCAATCGCCGCCCGGTAAATGGTCTCGATTCGGCTGGCCCGGGGCGCCTCATTTGCCCAGTGCCGCGCAGGAGTGAACTTTGTCCACAAGCTTTCGGCCGGGTAAAGCACTGCAATCTGCGCGACCTGACACCCGCCGCGCAGCATTCCACAGCATCGCCCGACCCACTCGTTGAGGCGCCGCAATTGGTCGTCTGTGAGGTCGGTGAAGCTGTAATAGCTGGTGATGCAATTCACGCCGGCAACAATCTGCCGATTGCACGTGCCACGAATCTCGCTTTCGGTGACGATCCGTTTTGGGCGGGAATCGCCAGGGGACCGCCAAACCTGGCCGTGGTCTGAAGTCTCGCTCATCACGAGGTCGCGCCCTTCCAGTTCGGCTGCGCTGGCCACCAGCCGCGCTATGAACCACGGCACTTCACCGGGCAGACTGGTCAGACAATCGATGCTCGGCGCGTCCAGCCGCCGCACGCATCTGAAGAAGTCGCCGTACAACGGCACGTGCGCAACGATGCTTTCTTCCATGAGCAGGTGGCCCCCGGAAGGGATGTTGTGTTGCCGGCACCACGTCTGGATTTGGCCGAAGAAATTCTCCGAAACCAGCTCACCAACAGTGAGCCAGAAATCATAACGATGCTTTTGGGTCGATGCGCCGGCATCGACGAACAAGGACGGAATCACGATAGCGTCCAGCGCGTATCCGCGCCGTTTCTGGAACTCGATCGGCAGGTTCGGCGCCCACGGCAGCGGCCGGTATGGCATCGGCTTCAGAAAACAGCTCATCAGGGAAGGTTCGTCAGTGAACGTAGCCATGAACCAGCGGCCAAGGTCCGACCCGAGTTTGTCAGCGTACCGTTGGTGTGTGACCTGAACGAATCGCGCCGTGGGTTCGGGCATGAGCAAGTTGATGTACGGGATTTTCTGCCACAGGTTTCCATCGGCATGCGTCCCTTCATACAGCCTGTCCTCGGTTACGACCATTGCCAGCCACCGGCCTGAAGGGGCCTGCCATTGGAGCCGGCCGTCCTTGATTTGCGCGGACAAATCTCTTTGCGTTTCACCGTCAATTCGCCCATCACGAATCTGGAAACTCGCGGCCAGGAGCACCTTTCCGGGCGGAACTTCGAAATCGACCATGCCGTTTTCAGTCTCATGGTGCACTTCGAGAAGGCCGCGGGCTTCCCACTCGGGATGGTCGCGCAGGACAAGACCGCCTGCGTTGCCTGAAGGGTAGCCGCGCTCGTCGTACAGCCAGAGCGCCATTCCAAATTCCCTTGCGTGTTTCACGGCGCGGACGAAAGCCTGCCATTTGGGTTCGCTTTCGAGGTATTGGTCGAAAGACACGTTGCAGACAACTCCACCGAAACCCTGGCGCTGGAGCCGGGCGATGAGCTGGTCCTGCGCCTCATAATTGTCAGGCCAACTGTGCATGATTTTCAAAATCCGGGTTTCGGGTGATGGGTTGGCGAAATCGAATGCCTTGCCGCTTTGCGCGTGCGTTGCGGGCAGCAGCCAAACGAGTGCGGACCACACCGTCAAGTGTATGGTGAGCATGTTCACGGCTGCCACTCAAAGCCAGTTTGTCAATTCAGTCAATTTTTTCGGCGGGGAGCATCCGCTCTGCACTTCGATGCACGGTCATGCGCCGCGCGAAGCCGCAATAATCTGTAACCTCACTTTACTTGCGTGTCACCACAGCGGCCAGCTTGTCGGTCTGAGGCCGGGCATCGCTGACGCCCCGGCCTTGTTCGACTGCCGAACTGAGTTGCGGCATCTCGCGCCCAAATAGAGTGCCAGGCTCGTTATCAAATAGAGTGCCAGGCTCGTTATTCCGGCCTTGTTCGACTGCCGAACTGAGTTGCAGCATCTCGCGCCCAAATAGAGTGCCAGGCTCGTTATTTCCACCACCGTGGTGACCGTCTTACTGGCGGCCGGGGAATCGGATACGGAGAAATTGACCGAACTCGCAGCCTGAAAAACTTCGCGACTATGAACGATTCTCCAATATAATCATATGCCCTGAGGAGCCTGCGAAGCGGGCGTCTTCAAGAGATCAAGGAACATGCGGGCTCCCGGAAATCTCGCCAGGTTGAAGGCATGGCTGTATCTGATGGGCCGGTGCGGATTTCGCGGTTGTGAGTTGTTTAGCTTTTTCGTTTTGATTTGTAGTAGGGATCCAAGGGATAGCACCCGCTGATTTCGCCTTTGCGCGGGGCGGTTGTGCACATGCTGAACGTGCGGCAAATCTGTTTCGAGTTCATCGCGCCTTTCATCACGGCGTCAGCAAGCATCGTTGGATACGCGAGAATCGCTCTGCCCAGGCCGACGATATCGGTCCAACCCTTGCGCAGCACGGCTTGCGCGACGTGCGGCAGGTAATCTTGAAGATACGTGTAGGCAGACCCAATCAACACCATTCCTGGCGGCGCCTGAGCTTTGAGCTGTCGGGTCACATGAATGTGTCTGGCCACTCCTGCCAGCGGGTCTTCGGGCGGTTGATAACCGTCAGATGGCGGAAAGAGTGCAGGTCGTTGTATGTGCGGGTTGTAATAGGGCGATCCGCCAGTGACATTTACCATCTTTACTCCGAGTTCACCGCATAGTTTCAAGAAAGCAAAGCTCTCAGTCAGATCAGGCTCGACCGGGTTCGCATGGTTGACGGCGAAGCCGTACTTGTAAGGCAAGCACGATTGAAAATCGTCCGGGACACCCGGGCCGGGGCGTCCGGAGGCGTCTCGGGGAGGGTCCGGGTGGTAGGGCACCGTGTCGAACGCGCTCAAGCGCACGGCAAGATCAATTTTCACCCCGGCGGCGCGAATTCCGGCAACCATGTCGCACAGCGGCCGTGTGCGGTTTTCGAAGCTGCCGCCGTACCGGCCGGGGCGCGTGTGCGCTGCGAGGATTTCGTGCAAGAGGTAACCGTGGCAGTGTTTAAGGTCCACAAAATCGGCTCCGACATCGGATGCTATTCGAGCAGCGCGGACGAAGTCCTCGATGATCCCCTGAATGTCTGGGTCGCGCAAAACCTGCGAGTCGTCGGTCACGTCCGTCCGACGGTCAAGCAACGGATGCCGGAAAGCGGCTTGCGGTTCCGGTCGCCGGTTGTCATTGGGACGGCAAAAACGCCCCGAGTGCGTGAGTTGAAATCCCACAACGAGGTCTTCATCCGTGCCGTAAAGCTCTCGATGGGCTTTGCGCACTATGTTGACCAATTCAGCAAGGCTTTTCTTGTTGGCGTCGTTGATCA
>JARYMD010000083.1 GCA_029907285.1 Verrucomicrobiota bacterium
CGTTGCCCGTGAGGCGAGTTTGGTTCGGGCTGGGCCGGGCTGGGAAATATGCGGGTTAACCCACCGCCACCTGCGAAGCTATGTGTTAGTGAACGATCGACTTGAGCGGCCGCCGCGCCTTTGCGATGCTGCCGTTTACCAATTACAACCGCCATGTCTGCCCTGGACAACTTGTTTCAAAGGGTGTGGGACGGCCATCGAATAAGCATGGCCGAAGCACGACTGCTTTACGGGTGTTCATTAAACGAGCTCGGCATCCTCGCCGACCGACGGCGCAATTTGGCCAAGAGAGCCGCGTATGGCGGACAGGGCAACCGCATCGTAACCTACATAGTTGATCGAAACATCAACTACACGAACATCTGCGCAATCGGCTGCAAATTCTGTGCGTTCTACAGACGCGAAACAGACCCTGATGCTTATGTCATCACTTTTGATGAGTTGGACCGGAAAATCGAGGAAACAATCGCTCTCGGCGGAACACAGATTCTTCTGCAGGGCGGGCATCATCCCAAGTTGCGCCTCGAGTGGTATCTGGAAATGCTCTCTCATATCAAAAACCGTTTTCCTCAGATTAACATCCACGGGTTCAGCCCAAATGAAATCGTACATCTGAGCAAATTGTACAAAATCGCGATCGCAGACCTGATCAGCCTTTTCAAGTCCGCAGGGCTCGGCTCGATTCCCGGTGGCGGCGCCGAAATTCTGGTTGGTCGGATTCGATCTCAACTGTCCCCCGGCAAGGCCGCCGCAGATCAGTGGTTCGAGGTCATGGACACTGCACACAGGCTCGGGCTGAACACGTCGGCAACCATGATGTTCGGTCACATTGAAACCATCGATGACCGCCTCTTGCACTTGGACCGGGTCCGGCAACAACAGGACAAGAGCAGAGGGTTCACAGCTTTCATCTGCTGGACTTTCCAGCCTACAAACACGCGCCTGCAACTGCCGCCTGCCGGTGCGCACGAATACCTCCGCACTCAGGCGCTCAGCCGGATTTACCTCGACAATTTCGAGAATGTTCAAAGCTCATGGGTCACGCAGGGGCCTGAGGTCGGGCAGGTCGCGCTTAAGTTCGGCGCAAACGACCTCGGCAGCATCATGATAGAAGAAAACGTCGTCGCCAAAGCCGGCGCCAAATACCGAATGAGCGTCGCCGACATGCACAGATTGATCTGCGATCTCGGTTATGAACCCCGGCAACGCGATAATTGGTACCGGCTCGTTGACCAGACAGCTTCGCCAATCGCCTCCCCCACCTGATCCCGCCCACGGCTTTATCCAATCCCGGAGAAATTCCACGAAAGCACGCCGTGCCCACCCGCTTTGCGCGATCCGGCAATGGCGCCCGCTATGTAGCCCTTGGCACAAATCACAGCCCGGGTTAGGTCATGCCCTCGCGCCAGCCACGCGGTGATCGCCGCTGAATAGGTGCAGCCTGTCCCGTGAGTTGAAATTCCGCGGACAAATCGCGCGCTCAAGAGCAATTCGGTTTTGCCGTCAGTGAACAAATCGACTGCTTCGCGCAAGCCCGTGAGATGCCCGCCCTTTACCAGCGCCGCACACCCAAAGCGCTTGTGAATGACTCGCGCAGCCTCACGCGAGTCTTCTATTGTGCGAATTCGAGCGTCCACCAGAATCTCTGCCTCCGGAACGTTCGGGGTGACCAGCGCGGCCCATGGAAGAAGTTCATCCTGCAAAACTCGAACAGCGTTTGGCTGAAGCAGACGCGCACCGCTCGTTGCCACCATGACCGGATCAACAACCACACGCAATCCCTTGCGCGCCCGGAGAGACGCCGCGACCGCTTTGACAATGGCCGCCGAGTAAAGCATCCCCGTTTTTGCTGCGCGCACCGGGAATCCATCGAGAATCGCATCGATCTGGTCTCTTACAATCGCAGGTCGCACGGGTTGAATACTGCGCACGCCAGATGGGTTCTGGGCTGTGACGCAGGTAATCGCCGATGTTCCGTGCACACCAAGAGCGGAAAACGTTTTGAGGTCAGCTTGAATACCCGCACCCCCGCCGCTGTCTGACCCGGCGATTGTCAGGGCGACGTTCAGTTGCTTTCGATTCGTCATCTTTCCAAGCGAGAGTATTTTCACGCAGATCAAAGTCCAGCTTTCGATTGTTCTTGTTGGCGCGCAATTCCGCACAAAGGCCGTGCGCTGGCAGCAATCGGCTGTCCTGCGCATCCAGCGATGTCACAGGTGCGCCTCCCCGCGCCCGTCGCGCCGCGCCGCAAGCTTTTGAGCTTGACAGGGATTTGAGCGCGGGAGAAACTTACGCGTGATGGTGCCCTTGGAACTTCTCCCGTGGCAGGGCTGGCTTGTGGAAGACGTCCTTCCAATGGCTGAGGGCAGTTTGAGACAGCACAACCATTACCCGGCCTCGTCCCTTCCACGCGAGTCGGGGATTCAAGCTGGGTCACCGCAACCATAGGAGTAATGCCCATGAAAACCGACCTCATTCCCACAGGACTATTGGCGTTTGCAGTCATCACCTCGACAAGCCTCTCGGCTTTCGGTGGTGTGATTTTGATCAGCACGCGCTACCAACAAGACACCCAGTTCGCAACCGAGTTCGTCTCGGATGAAAAAGGGCCTGGGATGGCAACCCCGGGCGACGTTGCAATGGGATCATTGCTTGCTGACCACGGATACAGCATCCGGATTGTTTTGGATCGTTTACTCGGGCCCGCTGCGGCGAATATCGGCCATGATCCAGCTGAATTTCTTCAACCGCAGAATCCAGACATGAGCCCCATGCTGGCCATCATGTCCGGCAGTGGCGCATCCGCTGATACACCGCCGCCGCCGGAAGGTGTGCCGGTCATGATGGGCGAACACGTTTGCCTTGGGAACAACGCCGCACGCATGGGGTCACTCTACATGTACAACGGCACAAGCAGCAGCGACCCCAATGAATCCAGCACCCCGCCAGCCACCAAGTATATGAAAGTGGTCGCCCCTGATCACCCAATCATGAAAGGCATTCCGACGGATGCACAGGGCCGCGTCAAAATCTTCCGCGACCCCTACCCCGAAGAAAATGCACATATCGCGCCGGGTGGGAAAAAGAACTACGAATACCGCTGGTGCACGCAGGCAGTCGCAGACGCCGCACCTGGTACAACAATCCTTGGCGTGCTTGACAACGACGAGTCAAGATCGTGTTTCGCGGTCGTAGATGTGGGCGGAGTGTTGGCCAATGAACAACCGGCTTCCGTCAGGTTGGTCCACATGTTCATGAACGAACAAGGGTCCGGCGGCCCAAGGCGCGTTTTCCTTGCGCTTACCGAAATTGGTCGCGTGTTGTTCGTCCGCGCTGCCAAGTGGGCCATGGGCGAAGAACTCCAACCTTTCAAGTCATTCAAGATTCTCGATATCACCCCCCAGGGTGCGCAGGCGATCAAGTTGTCATGGGAAGGTTCTCCTCAACACAACTACCGCATACAGGCCAGCGACGACCTCGCGACCTGGAGCACGGTTGTTGAGGACGTGGTGGGCCTCGACGGCGTGGCCAGCCGAACGCTCGACATCAGTGCTGCGCCTTCAACGTTGTTCCTGCGAGTGGCTGCCGTGCCATGATCGGAATGGCCTTGGCCCTTGCGCGCAAAGAAACATCAATGGTTGGTTCGAAGCCACAGTGAGTTTCTTTGCCGAAGAAACAAGTGTCTGCGAACCGGACAAATTTTTGGCGAAGCGGCCCGAACACCGAGAGCGGAGACGCCTCGTTGGGCATTATGGCACCAAACGCTTGACCGGTCTGAGGCGGAGCCTCACCAACGTTCGTTGACAGCCCGGAGACCGGGGGCTAGGTTCCTCCGGGCGTGCAAGCACTGGAACAGTCATTGACAGAATTGATCCGCCGCACATCTTGCGATCTCCCACAAGATGTGCGGAACGCGCTTCTTTTGGCAAGGGACTGCGAAGCGAATGATTCACTCGCCGCATCGGTATTGGAGACCATCCACCGCAACATCGATCTGGCCTGCTCGAGAACACGCCCGATTTGCCAGGATACCGGCAGCGTCTTGTTTTACGTCACCGCACCGTCGTCGTTTGACCGAACGGCATTCAAAAAACTTGCCGGCAGATGCGTGACCGCAGCCACCGCAAAAGGTTGGTTGCGGCCAAATTCAGTTGACCCGATCACCGGCCGCAACGACGGCACCAACGTCGGCCCCGGAACCCCGACTTTTTATTTCGAAGATGGCCCCGATCCAGCCATCACAATAAAGCTCATGCTCAAGGGCGGCGGTTGCGAAAATGTCGGCGCACAGTACTCACTCCCAGATGCAAGGTTGGGAGCAGACAGAAACCTCGACGGTTGCCGCAAAGCGGTTCTCGATGCTGTCTTTCAGGCTCAGGGAAAAGGATGTGCCCCGGGCGTGCTTGGCATTTGCATCGGAGGTGATCGCGCGACCGGGTACGAGCACTCGAAAATCCAGTTCCTCCGCCGTTTGGATGACACAAAGCCTGATCCGACCCTTCGCGCTTTCGAGGAGGACATATTGCGCTCTGCGAACGCGCTCGGGATTGGGCCGATGGGTTTCGGCGGCAAAACCACTTTGCTGGCCGCCAAAGCCTGCACCCTGAACCGCTTGCCCGCATCGTACTTCGTCACCGTCAGTTACATGTGCTGGGCGTTCAGACGCCAGGGGGTTGTCCTTGACCAATCAGGCCATATCACCCAATGGCTGTATTCATAGGAGATCGCTGTGAGCAATCCTAACTCGGAAATCCCACTTGGCGCCCCATCAGATATGCCCATGCGTTCAGTCCGGTACGATTTCAGGGTTCAAGAAATCCGCGTCCAGGGGATACAATCTCAAATTCCTGACTCGACACTGTTCCGCTCGCGTCGGCCAATTCTGGGAATGCGGCTGCTGACACGCGTTAGAGCATGTGACTACTTGTTAGATTTGGCGCGGGTTCCCCAAAGCCCCGCATATTCCTTGATCCCATGAAGACATCCGCTTCGCAGACCGCTCAGACCATAAAATATGCGGACTAAGCCATTGCAAACACCGTTGAGCGAGGAACGCGTCAGAGAATTGCGCGTCGGCGACAGGGTCGTCATCACCGGTGTCGTGTTCACAGCACGCGACACAGTCCACAAATACCTCGCAGCCGGCGGCGATTTGCCCGGCGGAGTGGACCTGCGCGGCGGTGTCATTTACCACTGCGGCCCGGTCGCAGTTCGCGGAAACGACGGGCGATGGCAAATTGTTGCGGCCGGCCCGACCACATCTTATCGGGAGGAACCGTACCAGGCAGAGATCATTCGCAAATTCGGTCTCAGGGCTGTCATCGGGAAAGGCGGCATGGGCGGCAAAACGTTGGAGGCTTTGAAGCAGCACGGTTGCGTGTATCTTCATGCCGTGGGCGGCGCAGCGCAGGTGCTGGCAGAATGCGTCACCGCCGTGCAAGATGTCTGGTTTCTCGATGAATTTGGCGCGCCGGAAGCGATGTGGAAACTTGCAGTTGCAGATTTCCCGGCCGTCGTCACCATGGACGCAACCGGGAACTCATTGCACGAGCTGGTTCGCGCGTCCAGTCAAACCGAGCTTGCAAGAGCACTGTCCGGTTCGCCATAACGAGTTCATGCACACAACCACGGGAGTTCCCGAATGCACGAGGTGAGCTTGATGCAGGAAGCGGTCCGCATGGCGTTGGATTACGCTGCGTCGGCAGGCGCAAGCCGGGTCCATAAGCTCCGGCTGCGTGTCGGCGCCATGAGCGGCGTCGTTCCCGATGCACTCCGGTTCGCATTCGATGTCGTTTGCCGCGGAACACCCGCAGAAGGCGCCGTGCTCGAAATTGATCACGTCCCGGCTGTGTGCTGGTGCTCGAAATGTCAATCGGAGTTCGAATGCGAGGATCTCATCAACGAATGCCCAAAATGCCACGAAATCAGCAGCGAATTGCGGCGTGGCACCGAGCTCGACCTCGCGAGTGTGGAGGTGTCTTGAAATGTGCATGGAATGCGGATGCGGATTAGGCGAAAGTGGACAAGCGATTCATCAACCCGGAGCGGGTGCCACCGCCCATGGAGCGGCTGTGCCCGGTGCAGCTCATCATGACGATGAGCCACACGGCCACCCACATCAGCATCAACATCACCACGATCAAGCGGATTCAGCACACCTCGACTCTGACCAGAGCAAACCGCAAATCGTCGAGCTGAACAGGTCGCTCCTGACCAAAAACGAAAGGATCGCCGAACGCAACAGAGGTTTCTTCCGCGCAAAAGGAGTGTTCGTCATCAGCGTCCTCTCCTCCCCAGGCTCGGGCAAAACAACACTCATCCAACAAACTGCCCTTGCGAGTTCAGGACGATTCAGGACCGGTGTGATAGTAGGCGACCTTGCCACCGACAACGACGCCGCCCGGCTCCGAGCTGCAAACATACCCGCAGTGCAGGTCAACACCGGCACAGTGTGCCACCTCGACGCCGCTATGATCGAACAGGCATGTGCCAGGCTCGACCTGGATTCAATCGACCTCCTCATAATCGAAAACGTCGGCAATCTGGTCTGCCCCGCCGCATACGATCTGGGCGAAAACCTGCGCGTGGTCCTCCTCTCAGTAACCGAGGGCGAAGACAAACCGCTCAAGTACCCGCCGCTCTTCCACTCGGCCAATGTCGCCCTAATAACAAAATCCGACCTCGCAGCCGCAGCGGGTTGGGACCGCGAAAGCGCAATTGCAAACCTCCGCAAAATCAGCCACCACGCTGCCATCTTCGAAGTTTCAGCCAAAACCGGCCAAGGTATGAACCAATGGCTGGATTTTCTTTCCTCGCGCGTTCGTTCCATCCAATAGCGAGGCTCTGCCTCAGACCAATCGGGCAACCGGTCCAGAAGCCGCCCGAAAGCGCCCCGCCGGCCTGTGTACCTTGCTCCCCTCGCTAAAATGTGCCCGCTCCGCCCGCGCGCTTTTCCATGGCAAAGCTGTTCACTGTGACTTGCAACCAGCAATTCACGGTTCTTTGCCAGTTGAGCCCTTTGACAATTCCGAAGTCCACGGCCGTGCTGTCCAGCATTTTGGCATTGCCAAGCGGGTGGATCGCATACTGTCCCGATATGGGACGGCCGAAGCAGGCGGTGTTAATAATTTTTACTTGCATGTGTCGCGTTCTGTGAAATATTGGGCCCATTCGCGTACGGGTACAGTCGAGACGAAATTTCCCAACACCGATGGTTTTGTCATGAAAAGGCCAAAAACAGTGTTTCACTTCGTCGGCGTGGTCACGCTGTGGTCCTTGGTTCCCGCCATCCTTTTTCTCCTCGCAACAAGGTAGTCCTGCACATCATTGTGCCCCCACTGCACGCGGCGCTGCCGCGGATGCAGTGCGCGTTGGTAGGCGCGAAGCGCTTGGAGTGCGGCAGCTTGCTGCCGCTTTGTTTTTATGCGCGAACAACGTGTCTGTCCCCAGCGAGCCGGAATCGGGATGTGTGCAACAAAGTGGCTCGCCAGGCTCGGCTGAATCGCCTTGCTTCACAGACCAAAACTGACATGCTGGCGGAGGTTTGAGAAAAGCAAGCCATGAGAACTCGGGCCATCACGATCATAGTGCTGCTGGCTCTGGCTGGCAGTGTTGTCCGTCCTGAGCCTTTTGGCACATCCTTCACATACCAGGGCAAACTTACCGACGGCGGAGTTGCCACCGGAGGGCCAATCACCAACAGCGCCATATTCGTGACCAACGGCATGTTCACAACAATTCTGGATTTTGGGCCGGGCACGTTCACTGGCGATGCTCGCTGGCTCGAGATCGCGGTTCGCACCAATGGCGCCAGCATGTTCACCGTGCTTTCCCCCCGCCAGCCGATGACGCCTGTGCCGTACGCGCTCTTTTCGCCGGTCTCGGGCACGGCAGCCACAGCCTCAAGCCTGTCAGGCACCTTGGGTCCGCACCAACTGGCTGGACCCTACACCAACGCCGTGGCATTCACGCACCCGGCCAACAACGTGGCAGGCAGTTTCAGCGGCGACGGCGCAGGGCTGAACAACGTCAACGCCGCAGCGCTTGGAGGAGTGCCGCCTTCAGGCTTCTGGCAGACCGGCGGCAACACCGGCATCGTGCATGGCAGAGACTTTCTCGGCACGTTGGACAATCAAGTGCTCGAGCTGCGTGTGAACAATGCGCCAGCTCTGAGGTTGGAACCGAGTCAGGTCAGCCCCAATGTTATTGGTGGTTTCAGCGGAAACACTGTGGTCCAGGGCAGCGCCGGGTCAGTCATTGGGGGCGGCGGAGCTCCTGCTTCAATCAACTTGGTCGCATCTGACCACGCAACCATCGGTGGCGGGCTGGAAAACATGATCCTGTCCGGTGCTCACTCGGCCACTGTCGGCGGTGGCGCAGGAAATCAAATTCAGCCCGGTGCTGCTTACGCGACAGTGGGTGGCGGCGTTGACAACCGGATAGGAACCAACTCGATTGCCGCGGCTATTGCCGGAGGCGACGACTGCACCGTCGGCAGCCGGTCTTCCCAAGCCACCATTGGGGGCGGGAGCGACAACAACATTGGGTCGGATGCGCCGAGAGCGTTTGTCGGCGGAGGCGAGAGCAATACCATCCAAGACCGCGCAACTCACGCGGTGCTGGTCGGCGGCGAACGCAACATCATCCAGTCCGATGGCCATCATGCAGTACTGGTCGGCGGGCTCAGCAACACAGCCAACGGCGAGGCTGCGACAGTTGGCGGCGGGACAAGGAACAGCGCTACTGGCATGTATGGCACTGTGGCTGGCGGAACCGCCAACACGGCCATGGGCGAGGCTTCAACAGTCAGCGGCGGCAGTTCGAATATCGCAAGCGGCCGAACGGCCACCATAGGAGGCGGTGAGATGAACCGGGCCGAGGGTTCCATTGCCACAATTGGCGGCGGCGGAAATAACACCGCTTCGGGTTACTCTGCGGTGGTAAGCGGCGGCTATGGAAACACAGCTTCGGGCCGCGATGCAACCGTGGCCGGCGGCCTCAAGAACACTGCCAGCGGTGACTTCGCCACAGTCCCCGGCGGTGAGCATAACCTTGCCGCAGGTGTTTCTGCTCTTGCCGCCGGGCGCAAAGCCGAAGCCCTGCACGCTGGCGCGTTTGTGTGGGCTGACTCGACAGACGAATACTTCCGTTCAACCGGCACCAACCAGTTCATCATTCGCGCTGGAGGCGGCGTTGGCATCAACACCAACCATCCACAAAGCGCACTCCACGTGGCCGGCACCATCACAGCCGACGATTTCCGCGGCCGCGGTGCGGGGCTTTCAGGTGTTGACGCCGACCGACTCGACGGCCGCGACAGCACAGAGTTTGCCCTTCTCACGCACACTCACAACGCGGCCGATATCGCCAATGGCACTCTGGCCGATGCACGGCTATCCGCAAACAGCCCACGGCTCAACGCCACACAGACGTTCGCCGGTGCAAATCAATTCACCAATCCGGCCAACACTTTTGCAGGCACATTCCAAGGACAGGGCAGCGGACTCGGCAACCTCGATGCAGGCAACATCACTTCCGGCACATTGTCCGACGCGCGCCTCAGCACGAACATTCCTCGATTGAACGCTCCCGCGAATTACACATCCACAGTAAGCGCGCCTGTCATGCAGGCAAGCAACGTTGTGGCGGATGCGTCGAGCCTTAACAATGGCGCGATTATGCCGGGGCTTGTTTTGGGCGGAACCGCCAGCGGCGAGGGCATCGCCTCCAAACGCACCACCGGTGGCAACCAGTTCGGCCTTGATCTGTTCACAGCTTTCACAAGCCGCTTTGCCATCGAAAACAACGGCTCGATTCACATTGGAGCAGGCAATTCGTTTGGGGCGATGCCCGCGGTTCCATCTACGTGCTGCGCGGGACCAGCAGTGGCGCCAGCTATAGCGAACTGTTTCTACCGGGCAACCAGCGCGTGAGTGTCCCGGTCAATTCCACATGGACATTCCGCGTCTTTGTCGCAGGCCGCGCTTCGAACGGCAAAGCCGCCGGTTACTGTTTCCGCGGTTTTCTCGAAAACGAAAACAGCGCGGTGCGCATGCTCGAGGCAGTCAACACTGAAGACTCGGCCGAAGACGACACTTCCTGGGATGCCAACGTAGCGGCCAACGACTCTTACGACGCGCTCGTGATTACGGCTCGCGGCAGCACCGGCGATTCCGTGCGCTGGACAGCGGTGATCTACACCGTCGAAGTCAGATGGTGAACCGGTGACCGACATCCCATCGAAAGCCAGGCAGATCAGCCCCCCTCAAACACAAACGCGCCGTACCCGACAACTCTGTCCCGCGGACCGGCTGTGTCGCCGGAATTGCGCAAATCGACAAGACGGCAAACCAGGCCGCGCTTGCGCGCAACGTAAAGCAGCCCTCTGATGGCTGCGCGCCCGCACGCGCTCTCTTCGGTGAGCAAATCGCCTCTGAGACTCTCAATCGCCTTTGCAGTTTTCCGGTCCATGGCAGCCGCACTGGCGTAGTCGCAATAGTGGCTCAGGTCCGAACTTACAACAACGCATGTTTCCGGGCCGCCCCACAGAGCATCTATTACTTCTCCGACCTGTTGTTCATCGGCGCAACCAACGAGCAACGGGACAAACCTGAAATCGGACAAGACAAGCTGCAGAAACGGCAGATGAACCTCGAGGCTGTGCTCGGCGCGGTGGATTGAGTCGCTCACGCACACCTGCGGCATTGCACTGGCCTTTGTTATCGAGTCTTTGTCCAGCGGAATGGTCCCAAGAGGCGTTGCAAATGCGTCCACGGCCGGCGCGGCCAAACCGTCAAACAACGAGAAATGAGACGGGCCAACAAGCACAATCCGGCGAATCACATCCCGCGCCGGCTTCAATCTGGCATATGCCGATGCTGCGACCGGCCCGGAATAGATGTAGCCTGCATGCGGCGCAATTATTGCCTTGGGCGCAATCCCGCCATCGCCTTTTGCGTCGGCGAGCATCGCGAGCACTTCGCTTCGCAAATGCTCGGGATTGGCCGGGTAAAACTTTCCTGCCTGCGCGGGTGGCCGCACCCTGCCGAACTCTTTTCTTTCTGCCTTTTCCATAACTTGGAAAATCAACTGACGCCGCCCTCAATGTTCACCGAGTTCTCGCTGTCAGCAAGACAGCGATGCTGCGGCTCGGCTACCGCCAGATTCCAGGAATAATCCGCCCACACCGCGGGCACTTTCCATCGGGCCCGAGTCGGTTTGCATGGACAGTAAACCCGGTTCGTTCGATCACTGTTTCGCCACAGCCATGGCACCGGGTGTTCTCCCATTGGCCGGTGTTGCCCGGGAGATTCCCGGCATAAACAAATCGCAAACCCGAGCCGGCGCCGATTTCGACTGCGCGCAATAAATCCGACGCCCGGGTCGGCCGCGCATCTGTCATCCGATAGTCCGGATGAAACGCCGTTACATGCCATGGAATATCGGGGCTGACTGAGGCAATGAACTGGGTGAGATCGCGGAGTTCCTGCGGATCATCGTTGAGCCCCGGCACAAGCAAAGTCACTATCTCAACCCAAAGACCCATTCCGTGGGCGCGGCGGATCGTGTCCATCACAACAGCCAGAGTCCCTCCCAGAAACCGATACCTTTGGTCGTTGAAACATTTGAGGTCGATCTTCAGCGCTTTCAGCCACGGCGAAAGGTACTTGAGCAGCTCGGGCGTGCCGTACCCATTGGAAACCATGGCGCAAAGCAGCCCGGACTTTGTGGCCAACTCAAAAACCGCTCCCGCCCACTCCGCCGTAATAAACGGTTCGTTGTAACTCGAAACCACCGAGCTGGCGCCGCATCGCTCGGCCGCATCAATCAGTTGGTCGGGCCGAACAACCTCGATGTTTCCCCCGGACGCTTTGTCGCGGAGAGCCTGGCTGCTGATCCAGTTCTGACAAAACGCGCAGTGGAAATTGCACCCGAGCATGCCGAATGTGAGCGCAGCGCTGCCGGGCTGCACATGAAAAAACGGTTTCTTTTCGATCGGGTCGCATGCTGCGCCTGCGACGTAACCGAAAGGAACGCGCAATTTGCCCTGATCGTTAAATCGGATTTTGCAAATGCCGCGCTGGCCGGGCGCGAGCCAACATCGATGCCCGCACGCCAGACAACGCACGCGTCCGTCGGCTTCGGCGGTCCAAAGAATGCCTTCTCGCGTGTGGCGATCCAGCAACGCCGCCAGTGAATTGTCGGCAACGCGGGACTTTTGGGTTTCGATCTGCGTCTCCTTTTCCGGCTTGTTCATGCGTCATGAATCGTAGCGAACACGTTGAATATTCCTGTCGGGGTTTGATCCGGCCATCCAGCATGCAGTTGCGCAATACTGTCCGGCTGGCAAACCGCTCATGCAACAGACAGACAATAACGCTGTTTCCGCCGATTTCCAAGCGCGAGAACTGGATGCGGATCGTATGAACCGGGGTCCGCGCCCAGCCGGTGTTTGTTGGCTGGAACCAAGGCCCGTAGCGCCGACATATTTGTAGTCAGCCCGGCCGGCACACCGAACAAGCTCCGTAGGAGCGGCATCGTAGTCAAGGCGCATGCACAAACCGGTTGGTTGCGTTGGGGAGGCTGGCGGCGGGTTTGATGTCGCCCTTACGGGGCTTGGGGTCTGTTCGGGAACGTACAAAGTTCAACGCTCAAAGTTCAACGTTCAACGGGGGGTCCCGTCCTGAAATAAGTTGACAGGTATGAAACGAAGATTTGATGTTGACAAGGCTGTGGTGCGGTACAGTGAAGCGTTCAAAGTGGCGGTGGTGCGGGAGTTGGAGCAGGAGGGGCTGAGCTTTGAGGAGGCACGGCGGAAGTATGGGATTAGAGGGGCTGGGACTGTGCAGCGGTGGGTGCGGCAGTATGGCAATGGTAGTCGAGGAAAGGTGGTGCGTGTGGAACGGCCTGAAGAAATCAACGAATTGAAGCAACTGAGGGATCGGGTCAGGCGCCTGGAAGGGGCGCTGGCGGATGCGAATTTGGACCCG
>JARYMD010000084.1 GCA_029907285.1 Verrucomicrobiota bacterium
TGACCATGTCATCACCAAGGTTTTGCACAAAATACTGCCGGAAATCAAATCCCGGGTCTTTGATCCTCATGGCTTCGTTGAGTTGGCCGATGAGGAAATCAAGCACCGAAGGGCTGATTTCGTTCATGGTCGATTCAAGCGCGGCCCATGATTTTTGGCCGTCAATTCTCGACCTACTGAACTGAATTGCATCTGCCGGAATCCATGGGGGCGGGCTGGCGTCTTTCTGTTCGAGCGACAAAAGCTTGAACAAACCCCTGCGCTCTTCCTGGGGCACACCGACAAACAAATCCAAAAATGTCGCATCGGCGTTATGGCGCATTGCAACAGCCATGCTTTTCAGCCCGGCCAGCCCGATTGCGGGAAACAGCCGCTCAACCTGCGTTGGCCCGGATTTGCCCGGAACTTGTTCTTCGGCGGCTTTGGCAACTGCTTTCGTGAATAGCTGGTACAGACCGGACATGTCTGTCCACCCGAATGCAAGAGCATCACGGGGGAGCACTCGACGGGCTGTTTCAAATCCGGGCTTTTCGCCCACCGTCGGCACGCCGGCGCCCTGGAGTTTGGCGATAACTTTTTCAAGGTCCTGCTGGCATGTGCTCACCAACAGGAGGGAATCGACATGGCAAAAACTCAACTCGAGTGTCTTGATTTTGGCAGCGTTGCCGCCCTGGCTGTCGGACGCCGGGTTTTTCGCCCCGGTGTTGTCGGGTCCACTCTTGTCAGTGGAGACGTCAGGCGTGGTGTCCGATGGGCTGGCCTTGGTCTGCACTGTAACAACTTCGATGTCACGTATGCGGTCTGTTCGGATTGTGCGTCCCGATTCAGTCAACCTCGTGCGGACGGCGGCAAGGGTGCTCTTCAATTGCCCGGCCTTTTCGCGTGTGTCAACAACCAGCGTCATGCTCGGCAGAAGGCGCGTCGTGTCGTCCCAGCGGCTTTGGGTTACCCCGAGCGCGATCTGTCCTTGCAACAAGGGAAGGACATCCTTTGCTTTGAGTCCGAGTTCGCGTTCGAGAGGGCCCAAATATTTGTTGTTGAATCGTTCATTGAATGTCGAGCGAAAGCGGGTCATGTCCTCGTCTTTCCAGAACTTGGCCGTGGGTGCGTCTCGCTGGGCCGCGGCCAGTCGCGGGTAATCCGGAACGCAAAACAGCGCGATGGTATCGCTTGGGAAAAGCTGTTCCGCCGGCAACGAATCTGCCAACGCTCGCGCGGCAAGGGTCGCGGCCAGGATTGAACAAGCATGGACGAATTGTTTCATGGGCATGACAATGTCATTAAAGGCGGCTGGGAGAGATCACGGGTATCTGAGGCCGGGTCGATGAGCTGCCGGGCATTTGTCACGGGTTCGGCTGGTTGGGCTGGCTTGGTGCGCGGCGCGGCGGTTCGAGATATCGGTAGCCGCTGTTCGGGTTTTCGTTGTCATACGCAAATGCGTCGCGGTTGTTCAGGAAGAAGAGCACCCGTTCGACAGGTATGGCAAACCCAAGGCCTTCGCCGTAGGTCATTTTCATGTTGGTGACGCCGACGACTTCACCGCGCATGTTGAAGAGCGGGCCGCCGCTGTTGCCGGGATTGATTTGTGCGGTGGTTTGCAGGAAAAGATCGCCCTGCATCTGGCGCGTCTTCGAGCTGACAATCCCTTCGGTCACGGTTCGTTCAAGCCCCATTGGACCGCCGATCGCGAAAACCCGCTCGCCAACCGACAATGTCCCTGTTTGACCCAGAGGCACACAAGTGAACTTTGGCGCGCCTGCGTCCTCGACCTTCAACAGTGCAAGGTCAGCGAACTTGTTCATCGCGACGATGCGAACCTGACGATAGATTCGGCGCTCGAGCTGGCGGGCGGTTTGGAGGAAAACCTCGACCGAGATTTGTGTCTCGCCCTCGATAACATGGAAGTTGGTGATCAGGTAACCGTCTTCATTTACGAAGAACCCCGATCCCTGCCCGCTCGGCGTTCGAACCTGTACGACGGCTTCCCCGAGTTTCTGCACAAGCTCTCGCACCGACCGTTCGGGTGCACCGGCACTCGCCGTCGAGTAAAGACCCGATTGATCAGCCGCTGAATTGCCGGTCATGCCGGATTGCACTGCGACGGCTTGTGCGGCAGGCGTGTCCGGTTGTTGTGGAGGTGGTTGTTTCCTGACGACGGTCCCGTCCTGCGTCCCGGGCGCGCCCTCAGAGTGGCTGAGCTTTAACACTTCCTTTTTCGGGACGACCAAAACAGTGTAACCCACGTCCACGACGAACAGGTCCTCTTTTTCGGCGATGATGCGGCCGCTGATGGCTGCGCTGTCTTTAAGGTGCAACGTGTCGGCTTCCGCCATCACGCACAACGCCGCCAGCCAGACCAGTAATGTTGCCAGCCCAAACACAAGTGCAGACTACAATCTTACTCAGCTCCCCGCAAGCGGAGTTGCGATCTTTTCGTGTTGGCTCGGACAAGGCTGCGAGGTTACTCTGACCGGGATTGGCAGGTGGCGGATCGATCTGTCTCGCGCCTTCCGATGTGGCAGCAAATGTTGGAAGCACACAACAACGTGACGCAGCAGGTTGCCCGAATCGAGAACCCGGCGGGTTTGACCCGGCAACTTGTGCCGGCCGACCTCGCCTCGGTCTGGCGGCCGCTTGCGCGTTTTCGGGCTCCGGAAGTTGTGGATGCGCAGTCGCTCAGGGCTTTTCTTGAGGATTACCGTGATCAGGTGTTGGTGGCGGTTGAGCTTCCGGTCGTCCACGATGCATACTGGCACGCCGCAAGATATGAGGTTCGGGAGCTGATCGCTCTGGACTCATCACTGAGCCGCTCGGCGGTCTTGACCCGGTTTGCAGAAGCGAGTCGAGCTGCCGGCAGACATCAGCTCAAACGATTGCTGCCGCTGCGCGACCAGCGGCTTGTGAGAAGATACTGGCAGGCCGTCGAACTGGGGCAGGCGCAGGGTTGGCACGCAGTCGTGTTTGGGATGGTTCTATCCCTTTTCTCGATTCCGCTGCGCCAAGGGATGATTCATTACGCCCATCAAACACTGAGTGGGTTTTGCCGTGCTGGGGCGGCCAAACTTGCTTTGCCGGAACCGGAGAACGGGCAGTTGCTGGAGAAAGTCACGGAACCATTGCGCGGCGCGGTTGAGTTGGCGATTTCATCAAAAGGATCGCATCTCCATGTGATCCGGAGCGAGGAGTGAGAGCGGGAATGGCGGCATATTACCACGTCTGATATGGAAGGAGCATTTCGTTTTCTGGATGGCAGGGATTGGCTCGTAATATTTCTTTACCTTCTCGGCATTGTCAGCCTTGGCCTGTGGTTCGGAAAAGACCAGCGCACGACGCGCGACTATTTTCTCGGGAGCAAGAACACTTCGTGGTGGGGAATTGGGTTTTCGATTGTTGCCGCGGAAACGAGCGCTTTGACGATCATTGGCGTGCCTGCGCTGGCTTTCGGGAGCGATCTGGCGTTCATCCAGATGATAATTGGGTATGTCATCGCAAGGATAATCCTGGCGGTTGTGATGGTCCCGCACTACCTCAAGGGCGAGATTTACTCGCCGTATCAATTGTTCGCGAACCGATTGGGCGCGTCGGCGCGCAGAACCGCAGGCGGCTTCTTCCTGTTGAGCGAAACACTCGCAGCGGGTGTTCGCGTCTATGTGGTTTCGATCCCCCTGCAACTGATGCTCGGGATAAGCGTGTTGCAGGCAATCCTGATTTTTGTCGGACTGGCGCTGCTTTACACCTGCGTCGGCGGTGTCAAGGCGGTCATTTGGACGGATGCGGTACAGTTTGGATTGTTCCTGCTGGGCGGCGTGTTCGCGCTTGTCTATATACCGTCGCTGGTTGACGGCGGGCTGCCGGAAGTCATGTCCCGTGCCGCAGCCGGCGGGAAGCTCCACTGGTTCAACGGCCAGTTTGCACTCCACGAACCGTTTAACATCTGGATGGGCGTCATCGGAGGAACGGTCATGGTGATGAGTTCCCACGGAGCCGAACAGTTGATTGTGCAGCGTGTGCTGGCCTGCAAAAACGTTGCAGACGGACGAAAGGCCCTCGTTCTCAGCGCGGTGATGATTTTCCCGCTGTTTTTCGTGTTTCTGCTCGTGGGTGCAATGCTCTGGGTGTTCTATCAAACGCACCCTTTCAAGGTGCCCATTCCCGATGCGCGCCCCGGAATAAAAGCCAACGACTTTGTGTTCCCAATCTTCATGCTGACCGAAGTCCCGCACGTGTTGAAGGGGTTCCTTATAGTGGCGATTCTTTCGGCGGCGATGTCCTCGGTGAGTTCAGCTCTGACTTCCCTGGCCAGCGTCAGCACGATGGATTTTGTCAAAGGCGCACACGGAAAACGGAGCGAACAGTTTTACCTGCGGTTCAGCAGGTGGAGCACAGTATTCTGGGGCGGGATGTTGATTCTCACGGCTTACCTGAGCCGCCAAGTGCCTTTTGTGTTGAACGCGGCCTTCACGCTGCGCGGGTTGACAAGCGGCGCATTGCTGGGTGGCATATTGCTCGCAGTTTTTTGGAAGTCCGGCAGACCGCAGCCTGTGATCGCCGGAATGCTGGTTTCATTGGCGTTCATGATCTTTGTCAGCCAGTTTTCATGGACAGAAATTGTGGATGGCAACCCGGTGCAACACAGTGTTTTCTGGCCGTGGTACACATTGATTGGCACGTGTGTCACGCTTTTCACTGCCTTCATCTTCGACCGTGCGCACAGGGCGATCCGTTGCCGGATTATTTGATCCGACAGAAGTACTCGGCGCTGTGATTGCAGGAGTATGTTGTCGCCCGCACAGAGCCCGGCGTAGAAGGGCCAAAGGCCCGGTCCATACCAGTAGTGGGCCAAATCATTGACAGTAAGGGCTGAAAGCCCGCATTAATCCTGAGTTTCGGAGGCCTGAGTTTCGGAGTTTCAGCGAACGGAAGACAGGTTGGGAATTGGCAAGGACTTGCGGTTGCCGTGAATCGTTGGCTGCCGGATTTGCGTGATTGAAACAGGTACAAGATCGGTTGTCGGATTGCTGCGGCCGGGGACGGCCGCGCTCCCGGCGGTGTTGCTTTTTCCAACGCGCCTGCAGTCCCCAACGGGCGTTCGCCACTGCCACTATTTGGCTCGACTCGCTAATGGTGTTCCGGTGCCGTTGGACTCTGCTGCGGCGAGGGCCCGACGTCCTCCTTGACGGCTTCTTCGCTCGCCGGTTCTATGTGCACCAGGACATCCTTGACCCGAAGCGGCGAGGACTTGAGTTTTTCCCCGACGTCATGAGCGATTCTGTGCCCGCCCTTGACAGACATGTCTCCGTCCACCTCAACATGGATGTCCACAAGATAGCCAAGCCCGCTTTTGCGAATGCGGCATTTCTCGATCCTGACCACACCTGAAACACCGGCCGATAGTTCGCGCACTTGCTGATGCAACTGCTCCGAGACATCAGCATCCATCATCTCATTCATCGCACTCCTTAAAAGCCGCCAGCCGTTGAAGACTATGATGCTGCACGCAGCCAGAGCCGCCCAATCATCCGCACTTTCGTAGCCCGGGCCGCCGACCAGCGCAATGCTAATGCCCACAAAAGCGGCTGCGGAGGTAATGGCATCCGACCTGTGATGCCACGCATCGCACTTCATTGCGGTGCTGTCAATCGACGTGCCAACCCTGGACGCCAGACGGTGGAGAGTTTCCTTGGTTAGCACCACGCCAACAAGAACCGGCAATGTGAACCACGCTGGCGCATGATGCGGATTGAGAATCTCGCGAACGCTCTGAACCGCAATCAACACAGCCGCCCCAAGCAAAGCTGCAGCCACAATAGCCGCGGCAATGGACTCCGCTTTGCCGTGTCCGTACGGATGGCACTGGTCGGCCGGTTTGGATGAAACTCGGAGCCCTGTCCAAGTGATCAGCGAAGAAATAACGTCGGTTGTCGATTCAATGCCATCTGCGACAAGCGCATAAGAGTTGCCTATCAAGCCCGTTGCAATCTTGACCGCGGCGAGCAGAGTGTTCACTCCTGCTCCCAAAGTTGTGACAAGCAGGCCTTTCTTAATCGATGACATCGCGGTTTCGGTCGAAGCACAGCGCCTCGTGTTTGCAATTCGAGTGTAGGCGGACCATTACCGGGGTCAAGCAGTGTCAGACCCTGACGCGTTTGTGATTATTCGCATTGTGAGGCGCCCGTTGAACTGCGCGCACGCGCGTTGGGCATTGTTGCCGCCCCGAGCTTACACCCGAGTGTAAAGTGGGAGCGCGGCCATTTTTGGCCGCCCAAAGCCGGTCAACGTTCGGGCGCCGGATTTGCGCGATGGAAACGGGTCGTCCGATCGGTCGTCGGGTTGATGCGGCCGGGGACGGCCGCGCTCCTAATGCGATTGCTTTTTCCAGCGCGTTGCTATTTCCAACGCGCCTGCATGAGCGCGGCGGTTCGTGGCCACAGGCAACCGTCGAGCGGCACGCAAATAAATGTGGATGCTTGACAATGGCAGGACTTCGCCGAATGGTGTCAATTCGTGAATCGGACCGGAGTTCAGTCGGTGGTGACCATGGGCTGTGGCCGGTCATGCCGTTATTCAGCCCTTGCTTTCACGTTGATCGAGTTGCTTGTTGTTATTGCCATCATCGCGATTCTTGCCGGCTTGTTGTTGCCGGCCCTTGGCCGGGCCAAGTCCAAGAGCAAGACTGTCCGGTGCCTTTCCAACCTGCGGCAGCTCGGCATAACGATGTCAATGTACACCTCGGAGAATGACGATCGGTTCCCTTATTCGGGCCGGGCATGGCCGCACATGCCGTTTGTGGACCTGCTCAAGCTGTTCAGTCCGTACATCAGCACCAACGGGGGGGTTGCATTTTACTTGTGTCCCGCAGACACACCCCCGCCATGGAACATCGCTTGGGTTAAGAACCATGGCGGTTCTTTCGGCATCAGAACGAACGACCTTCTTTTTGGCAATTCTTACTACCACTACCACCAGTTTTACAACGATGACACCCAAAACCCTCAGTTGCGACAGAGGCGCGCCACAGAGGTTCGATTCCCATCAAAGAAAGCCATCATGCCATGCTTCGCCGAGCCTGAATTCGACGAGTTGCATGCGCCAAACCTCGCCCACGGCAAGGACGGGTTCCCTTTGCTTTTTGTGGACGGTCATTCGGCTTTCGTTAAGTACAAACAACTGTATCCAGGCACGCTCGAGCCTTACAATCTCGACTGGACCCTTGGCGGGCTGGGCGGCGAAGACCTCAGGTAACTACCCCGGGAATCTCACCGGCTCACCAGCTCGGGACACCCAAACTTTGAACCCGTGGAAAACATTGGGACCGCAGACCTCAGTCTGCGGTCCCGGCGTTCAATCCCTTCAATCTCAAAAACAGTCGGACTGTGAGATCAGACCGACTTATCTGACGGAATGCGCATCGAATAGAACGAGCGGTAAACGAAAATCAATGCGACCACGAAAAACACGCCGCCCACGACCGGCGTGTACGCCTTGAGCGCGTCGTTCTGCATCATTTTCACCGCAATCTCCGTCGCCAGCAAACCAAACAGCGTCGTGAACTTGATCACCGGGTTCATGGACACGGACGACGTGTCCTTGAACGGATCGCCCACAGTGTCGCCCACAACTGTCGCAGCGTGCAAATCGGTCCCCTTCTGTCGCAGGTCAACCTCGACAATCTTCTTGGCGTTGTCCCACGCGCCACCTGCATTGGCCATAAAGACGGCCTGGAAAAGGCCGAAGAACGCAATCCCAATCAGATATCCGATGAAGAAGTAAGGATTGAAAAAGGCCAGCGCCAGCGCCATGCAGAAGATGACGAAGAAGATGTTGATCATCCCGCGCTGCGCATACAGCGTGCAGATTCTGACGACCTCTTTGCTGTCCTGCACCGAGGCCCGGGCGGCATCCAGTTTGATGTGTTCTTTGATGTAAACAACCGCCCGATACGCGCCTGTGACGACCGCTTGGGTCGAAGCGCCGGTGAACCAATAGATCACAGCGCCGCCGATCAAGAGGCCCATGATTACCTCCGCCTGAACCAGGCTCAGCGCCCCGACAACCTCCGGGAACTTGTTCGGGAACAGCGTGTGCAGGCCCTGCAGCAACATGATGATGCCGAAAACCATCGTGGTCGCCCCTACAACGGCTGTGCCAATCAGCACCGGCTTGGCTGTGGCCTTGAAGGTGTTGCCCGCGCCGTCGCCTTTCTCGAGCTGCAGTTTTGCGTTCTCGAAATCCGGCTCGAACCCGAAGTCCCTCTTGATCTCTTCTTTGATTCCGGCCTGCGATTCGATCTGGCTCAATTCGTAGATCGACTGCGCGTTGTCAGTGACAGGGCCGAAGCTGTCCACCGCAATCGTGACCGGCCCCATGCCGAGGAAGCCGAATGCGACAAGGCCGAACGCGAAGATCGGCGCGGCAAATGGGTATTCCGCGGGCATCAGTTTCGCCACTGGCGAGCCCGCGAAAGTGGCGAACTTGAAGCTCAAGAACATGAGCAGCAAAATCACCAACCCCATCCAGAAAGCGGAGAAATTCCCCGCAACAAAGCCCGAAAGTATGTTAAGCGACGCGCCGCCGTGCCGCGAACAATTTGTGATTTCCTGCACATGGCGCGAATGTGTGCTGGTGAAGATTTTGGTGAACTCGGGTATCAGTGCGCCTGCCAGGGTGCCACAACTGATAATTGCCGCCAACACCCACCAGAGCCCCGGATAATCGCTCATCCCTCCCAGCATGAGGCTGCTGGCAACAAACGTAACCACGATGGAAACAAGGGAAGTGATCCACACAAGGTTCGTCAAAGGCGCCTCCGGATTGAAATCTTTCTTGCCGCCGTAAAGGGCTTTGCTTGCCTGCTTGTTAATGAAATAAGCAAACAGCGAGGTCAGAATCATCAAAATGCGCATCACGAATATCCATACGATCATCTGCGCGCACATGACCGGGCTCTTCACAAGAGCCAGCGCGAGAAATGAAATCAACGCCACGCCGGTCACGCCGTAGGTCTCGAAGCCGTCTGCAGTGGGCCCCACCGAGTCGCCCGCGTTGTCCCCGGTGCAGTCCGCAATCACCCCCGGGTTCTTCGGATCGTCTTCGGGCAGCTTGAACACAATCTTCATCAGGTCCGACCCGATGTCGGCAATCTTGGTGAAAATACCGCCGCAAATACGAAGCGCGCTGGCGCCCAGCGATTCGCCAATTGCGAACCCGATGAAACACGGCCCGGCGAGGTCCTTCAGAAATGCAAGAATGCAGATCATGAAGAACAGCTCGACGCTGACCAGCAGCAGCCCAACGCTCATCCCGCTTTGGAGGGAAATCAGCAGCGTGTTCAACAGGTTGCCGCGCAGCGACGAAAACGCACCTCGGGAGTTTGCAACGGTGTTGATGCGGATGCCAAACCACGCCACGCCATAAGACCCGAGAATCCCAAGAATCGAGCAGAGCAATATCACAACCAGGTTCCCGAAAGACTCGTGCTGCAGCACAAGAAAGTAATATGTCATGCACAACGCCACCAGGAACCACAGCACCGCAAGAAATTTCCCCTGCTGGAGCAGATACGTCTTGCATGTCTCCCAGATGATCGACGACACACTCCGCATCCGCTCGTGAACGGGCAGATTCTTGGTTTGCAGATACTGTACAAGTCCGAAAACCGCCCCGATCAAGCAAACTGCCAGGCCAATGTACAGCAACAACAGCCCGCTCGTGTTGCCGAAGTTGGCCTTTGTCAGATCAGGAATCTTGATGTCGGCTTCACTGGCCAACATCGCCGGAGCAAAAGCTCCCAACGCAAAAAAAACGGGTAATGCCCGCTTCATCAGGTGTTCTTTTCTCATATGTTTCGATCTACACTTAAGAATGCCCGGTGACGCGTTCGTCCATGAACCATGGCCGGGCCGATCCAACGTCCGAATCCCTCCCGCTTAAAAGAATGAGGCGCGCAAGTCAAGTATCATTTCCCGCCAAATGGGCCGTTTTGTCGCAAACGACGTTGGTGACGATGGTTGGCGCGCACATGATTTTTCATGCAAGGTTTACCGGGTCGATGTCAACCACCATCCGGACATCTTCCGGCAGAGTCAGGTTTTGGATCAGCCCCGCAAGCCGTTCGCTTGCAACTGTCATGTGCCGTGTTCGGATCATTATCTGATGCCTATAGTATGTCTCGGCTTTTGACAGCGGCGCGGGCGCTGGCCCCGCTATTATCCGGTCTTTGCATTCCTCCAACACCCGGTCCAGCTCGCGCCTGACATGATTTGCCGTAAACCGGACCTTGTCTTCATTGCGGCCCAGCAAGGTAATCAACGCAATCCGGCTCACCGGCGGGTATTTCAGTTCCTGTCGAAACTCAATTTCCTGCTCGTAAAACCCGACGTAATCGTGTCGGCGCGCGTATTGGACGGCGGGGTGGAATGGCGTAAAAGACTGAACCACAACCTCGCCCTCGACATCACCGCGTCCCGCTCTCCCCGAAACCTGGGTCAGGAGTTGGAAGGTGCGTTCGCCTGCGCGGAAATCCGGGATGTGCAGACTCAAATCGGCGTAGATTATCCCCACAAGGGTCACGTTCGGAAAGTGCAGGCCCTTGGCAATCATTTGTGTCCCGACGAGAATGTCAATTTTGCCGCTCTTGAAATCGCCGAGAATGCGCCTGTACTCCTGTTTGCGACTGAGCACGTCGGAATCCATGCGCTGTATTCGCGCATGAGGGAACAAATGCGCGAGTTTTTCTTCCACGCGCTGTGTGCCCATGCCGGCGTATCTAATCGCCGGGTTCCGGCAGTCCGGTTTCGGACACACGGATGGAGCCGCGGCTTGATAGCCGCAGATGTGACAGCACAACTGTTGCGTTGTTCTATGGTACGTGAGCGCAACACTGCAGTTTGGGCAGCCCGCCACGTAACCGCATTTCATGCACTGGAGCGAGGTTGAGTACCCCCGCCTGTTCAAAAACAGGATCACCTGTTCCTTCCGTTCCAGCCGCTTCAGAATCGCCTCATACAGCATTTGCGAGAAGATCGGCACGCCACGGTCTCCCTTCGCTTCCCGGCGCATATCGACGACGCGGACCACCGGCAGCCGGCGGTCATCAACGCGCGTGGGAAGCTCCAATAAAACGTATTTCCCGCGGCGCGCGTTATAATAGCTCTCCATGGACGGGGTGGCCGAGCCCAGCACAACCACCGCATGCTCGCGCTGGCCGCGAACAACCGCAACGTCCCGGGCGTGATAACGCGGCGCTTCCTCCTGCTTGTACGAGTGCTCGTGTTCTTCGTCCACTATGATCAATCCCAGCGGGTCCACGGGCGCAAAAAGCGCCGACCGCGCGCCGATCACTATTCTGGCTCTGCCCTGGCGAATCTTGTGCCATTCGTCATGGCGTTCGCCCGCCGAAAGATGGCTGTGCAACACCGCCACCAACGTCCGCAAACGCCCGCTCGAAAACCGCGCCTTGAACCGTTCAACCGTCTGTGGCGTCAGCGAAATCTCAGGAACAAGCACAATCGCTCCGAACCCGCGTTCAAGGGCGTATGCGATGGCCTGCAAGTACACCTCCGTCTTCCCGCTTCCAGTGACACCGTGCAAAAGGAATGTCGGAACTCGTTCATGCCCTTTTTGCGCATCGTTGGTCTCATCTGACTTCGCATCGCTGGATGGCAGACTCCCTGCGCCGAGTGAGCCATCCTTTTGGACCCTGTCCATGGCGGCGCAGATGGCATCAAGGGCGGCCTTTTGCTCCGGGTTCAACACAAGAGGTTCAGTGGGGAGAATCGTCTCACGCCCGTACGGGTCACGCTCTGAGATTTGGGGCGCAATTCGAACCAACCCTTTGTCTTCCAGTCGGCGCACTGTCTCGGTCGTGGTTCCGGTCAGCCTGAGAAGTTCCTGCAGGGAAATCTCGCGCCATTCTTCAATGACGTTATAGACATCGCTTTGGCGCCGGGTCAGCTTTGGCATCTCTCCGACGACCGGCAGGAGGTGGACGAACAACCTTTCCTGCCACACGGCTTCTTCACGCCTGACTGCCTCGGGCAACACGCTTTTGAGCGCTGTCTCAACCGGACAGCAATAGTAACGCGCAATCCACCGGGCCAAATCGAGGACTTTGGGTGTTATGAGCCCCGGTGTTCCAAGCACCTTCAGTATCGGACGCAGGTTTGTCACCGGCGAATGCTCAGCCAATCCGGTCACAACACCCGTAACCTGCCGCGCGCCAAACGGCACTTTGACACGCGTTCCAATCTCAACCTGCCCCTCCAATTCGGCCGGGATCAGATAATCGAATTCCTTTCGCAGTGCGATTTCGAGTGTGACACGCGCAACCATGCCGGACTTGAGCGTCGGACTGCCATCGCCAAGAGTCAAGCAGACGCAGCACTGCCCATGCCTAACCCGGGAATCTCACCGGAATGAGACTTTCGGTGCCTTCGTCTGGTCAGGCGGTGAGATTTCCGGGTTAGGAGTTACTGTAGCGGTGTGGCATTCGGTTGGGGGGGCTTGATCATAGTGGTTTTCCTGTTGACCGAGCCGCAGCAGATATTTCGCGATCACGCGTAGCGGACAAGCCCACTTCAGGGGGCGCAGGAGCCGGGGGGCGTTGCCCGTCAGGCGCCTCTGGTTCCGGCTACACCGGGCTGGGTTGCTATGTTGAAGAGTCATTCATATTTGCGAAGATTTCCACGCCGCGAGTTTGCTCAGTTCCGATTGAGAGTTTTGTGCCCTTTCGAGCACGCCCCTCTCACTGGGCTTTTCATGACGCGATAGGGTGACAGGCACTTTGTTGCTCTTCAGGCCCGCGCGATAAAGTGCCAGGCACGTAGTTTGGGTTTTGTCCTCGGATTGCGGTGTGGCCCGCAAATTGTCCCTTGTTCGAATCCGCGGTTGCCCAAGTCTGCGGAGGAACCCCTCAAATGCCGAC
>JARYMD010000085.1 GCA_029907285.1 Verrucomicrobiota bacterium
ATAAGAAACAAAGCGGCAGCAAGCTGCCGCACTCCAAGCGCTTCGCGCCTACCAACGCCCACTGCGTCGGCGGCAGCGCGTGAGAAACCACTGGGATTAGCATGCTCTTCCTTGCGACGGAGTCGCAGGGCATATTTCCCAGCCCGGCGTGGCTGAAGGTTCGGGGGGGGAAGAGCCGGGGGGCGTTGCCAGTCAGGCGACATTGGTTCCGGCTGCGCCGGGCTGGGAAACATGCGGGCTAGAACAGCGTCGGCTGGGAATCACGCGCAGCTTTCAACCCAAGTTTCTTGTAGCTCAACGGCGTCGCAACCCGGCCCTGGGGCGTGCGCTTGATGTACCCTTCCATGATCAGATACGGTTCGTACACCTCTTCAATGGTGTCCGGTTCCTCACCCACGGCAACCGCCATCGAGTTCAGTCCGACAGGCCCCCCGCCGAACTTCACGATGACCGTCTCGAGAATCCGCTTGTCCATTTCATCGAGGCCGTTCTCATCGATCTCGAGCATTGCCAGCGCACGATCTGCAACTGCCGCTGTGACCTTGCCGTCGCCGCGCACCTGGGCGTAATCGCGCACGCGCCGCAAAAGGTTGTTGGCGATTCTGGGGGTGCCGCGGCTGCGGCGCGCAATTTCCGCCGCGCCGGCAGGCTCGATCTCCACATTCAACAGGCGCGCTGAACGAAGAACAATCTGGGACAAATCATCCGCACTGTAATAATCAAGCCGCTCACGCAACGGGAATCTGGTCAACAACGGGGCCGTCAGCAATCCGCTGCGCGTTGTTGCGCCAATCAATGTGAACCTCGGCAGGTTCAGCCGAACACTTCGCGCGTTGGGCCCCTGATCGATTATGATGTCGAGCTTGAAATCTTCCATTGCCGGGTACAGGTATTCCTCGATGGTTTTTTGGAGGCGGTGGATTTCGTCTATGAACAGAATGTCGCCCTCCTCGAGGTTGGTGAGCAGACCGGCAAGGTCACCTGCCTTCTCAATTGTCGGACCGCTTGTGCATCTGATGGTGACACCCATCGCCTTGGCCAGAATGTGCGCCAGTGTGGTCTTGCCAAGCCCCGGCGGCCCGTTGAGCAACAGGTGGTCAAGTGACTCGCCCCGCTGTTTGGCGGCCTCGACTGCGATTTCGAGGCGTTCCTTGACCTTGGTTTGGCCCGTGAACTCGGAAAACAGGGAGGGACGCAGCGTCAGCTCCAAAGCTGCGTCCGGCTTGTTCAATGCGCCCGTTATCAATCGCTCAGCCATCGCCCACAGAATGGTTCAAGCGCCGAAACGCGACAAGGCAAATCAGCCCTTTTCCAACTGGCCAATTCGGGCATTCAAGGTATAACCATTGTTGTTGTGTTTAACGCAAACCAGAGATGACTATGGCCACTCCAGATGCAATAGACAAATGCCTCTCCTTCATCAGCAGCCAGTTGAAGGAGCCCGAACAACCCTGCGGCCAGGGCGCACGCGCTCACCCTCTGGCAGTGACAATCTCGCGTCAAAGCGGGTCAGGCGCATGGCGCATCGCTGAATGCCTCGCCAATTACATCCCGAAAGTCCACCCGTGCGATCCGCGGCCATGGACAGTCTTTGACAAGGAACTCGTTGAGAAGGCGCTCGAAGACCTCAACCTCCCAAAAAAGCTCGTCGATTACATGCCCGAAGACCGCGTATCGGTCATCGATGACATAATGAACGAATTGTTCGGCCTTCAGCCTTCGTCATGGACACTTGTCGAGCAAACTGCCGAGACAATTCTGAAGCTGGCTGAACTCGGCAATGTCATTCTGATCGGCCGCGGCGCCAACATCGTCACAGCACGGCTCGACCACGTGTTTCATGTCCGACTCGTGGGATCAATCGAGAAAAGGCTCGAACGGGTAAAAGAACGCCTTGGCCTCGATGACGCCTCAGCAATGGATTACATCGTGAAAACCGACCGCGGCCGGCAGCGTTATCTCAAGGAACACTACAAGGCCGACATCGACAATCCGCTGTTGTACGACATGGTCATCAACACCGACCGCATCAGCGCCGAAAGCGCCGCCATGTTGATAGCCGATGCGCTGCTCCGCCACGCTTTCGGGACATCACTCCCCGGGAAGAACCTCCCCTGACCCGGGATAAAGAAGATGATAGGCAATCGCCTGGACACCGACAATCGCCGCAACCCCAAGAATATCTTGCGCGCTCGATCCGCGTGACACTTCCGCCGCCGGCCTGTCCAGGCCAAGAAGAATCTGGCCGTACGCATTGGCACATACGACATGCTGCAGAAGTTTCGCGCCGATGTTCCCCGAGTTCAGCTCCGGAAAAATCAACACATTCGCCCGCCCCGCAACCGGGCTCTCGGGCGCTTTGCGCCGGGCGATCTCCTCCACCAACGCCGCATCCAATTGCAGTTCGCCGTCGAAATCCGCCGCGAGTCCTTTCTGCTCAGCCAGTTGCTTCGCAAGCGCAGCAGCAGCTTGAACACGCCCGACCGATGCATGCATGGCGCTGCCCTTGGTTGAAAATGACAAAAAGGCAACCCGCGGCCTGACGTTCAACAAGTGCTTTGCAAGCGACGCTGTCGAAACTGCAATTTCAGCGAGTTCTTCCACGTTCGGCTCGGGAATCACACCGCAGTCGGCAATGAACAGCACGCCGTCTTCGCCGAATTTCGAGTTTTGCAATTCCACAATCATGCAGCTCGAGGCCGCGGTAGCTCGGGGCGCCACCTTCACTATCTGAAACAACGGACGAAACACGCTGCCGGGGATGTCGTTTGCGCCGGAAACAAACCCGTCTGCCTGATGCATGGCAACCATCATCGCGCCGAAATAATTCGGCTGTTTCATCGCCATGCGGGCTTCGGGCTCCTGAACGCCCTGGGACCGCCTCAGCCGCATGAACCTTTGAACAAACGAGTCCAGATCAGAGCTTGACTCGGGGTCGATCACTCTTATGCCGTCGAGTGGGACCCCGGCATGGCCGGCGGCCTCTTTCACTTTGTCGCGGTCGCCAAGCACAATCGGCGCGCCCAGACGCAAAGCGTGAAACTGGCGCGCCGCATGCAAGATACGCGGTTCGGTGCCCTCCGGGAAAACAATTCGCTTCGGATGCCTCTGCAGCTTGTCAATCAATCTTGCGATGAATCGCATGCCGGAAAGCGTAAGCATCACAGCAGGCAAGGGCAACCATGATTCTGTCCAGCCGGCTGCAAACCAACACCGAAACGCCTGTCTCAATTTGCACGCGCCAACTGCCTTCGTGTGCGTTCGACCCACGCTGCCTGCGTCGGAAACAGGTGCTGCGCATCGATCTTCCCAATGTCAACCCGCGCACGATCGTAGTCCTCCAGCCCCATGTGAATCTCCAACGCGGTGTAGAAATAGAAGCTCATCGCCGGTCCGGCAACCTTGCTCACAGGCACCGATTTCAGCATCTCGTCCGCTTCTGCATAGCGACGATTCAATGCCAGCGCAGCGCTGTGGAGCAGGCGTGAGCTGATCGAGTTTGTGTCTCGTGCCAAAGCCGTCAAGGTCAACCTGGCTGCCTCTGCAGGCTTTTGCCGGTTCATGATCAACGCGGACGCGTAGTTGTATATCGCACGAAAGCTGTTCGGTTGCAGTTCGTATGCTCTGGCCGTCACGCGCAACAGCGCAGCAGCGTCGCGCTTGAGCATTTGTGCCGCGTCGCTCATCGCAAACCAATAGTCAACATTGGCCGCCAGCGTTTTCTCCAACGGCTTGAGCACATCCCACGCAACATCCGGATATCCCATTCTCAGCAGGTCTATCCCGGCACGCATGGCAAAAGAAGCATCCGGAAATCCCAGTTTCGCCGCAGTCCGAAAAACATCCAGCGCCTCGACTCTTTGGTTCAGGCTGTGAAGCGCACGTCCTTCCATGAAATAAGTGAACCCGGCCAACGATCGTCCGGCCCTTGAGAGCATCCGGAGCCGGAGCGCCATTGCCTTGAGCGCATTCCAATCCCGGGACTCGATCAACAACGCTGCGTAATTGGACCAGATATCCCACGCCCATGGCGCGTCGGCATTGGCCAAATCCGGCGCGTAACGATCCAACACCGCTATCGCGCGCTCCGTCAACCCGAGATCACCATATGCCGACGCAAGGCGCATGAGCTCAAAAGGAGTTCGCGGCTGCGCAGCGTATGAGTCGGCGAGTTTTTTCGCTTCATCAAGTTTCCCCGAGTTTTTCAGCAAAAGCCAATGGTCGATGCGATCATCCAGGCTCGCTGCATTGCTGGCTTCCAATTCCTGCAACGCGGCCGCGAATCCTTCTGCATCTTGTTTCTCCCGGCATACAATCAGCTCGAGACGAAGAGCCAGATTGCGATTCTTAAGATCGTTTTTGGCTGTGCGAACGCGCTCGCGAGCCTCGGCCGCCTTTCCTCCTGCGCCAAATCCGGCCAGATGCACCGCGTGGTAAAGCGACAACGCCGGGTCACCAGCGAACTTCTCACCCCACCGCTCCCAATGCTCGCCAAACTCGTTCAACCGCCCCGTCCTGAAAAGTGTCGCCAGATAAACTGCTTGTGCCTCGGGCGAAAGCTCATCTTTCAGTTGGCTGAGCAGTCTGTATGCCTCGCCATAAACCTCGAATTTGCCAAAAACGCGCGCCGCAAGCCCCACATCCGCCCGGTTTGTCCCGGTAAGACGCAACAGCCACGCCGCTGAATTCAGTGCTTCAAACGCTGTGACACGATCAGGTTCAGCAGTGGCGATGACCTGATTCAGGTACTCACGCAACACTGCCGTGTCAGCCTGGTTGTTCGCAAGGGCCGATCGCCATGCCCGTAAAGCCTCGAGTTCTTTCCCCTGCGCCGCAAGTTTCCTCGCCGAGTTGCGAAGAACACGCACCTGGACCAGATCAATCAAGCTGACCTTGACGATGGGCCGAATGCCCGCGGGCGTCGTTCGCCACATCTTCGGCAATCCAACCGCAAGCCCTAGTCCTCCCAACACGAAAAGAATCACCACCAGCCTGAACCAGAAGTTCAAAACCAGCATCCGCAGCAGCGTGTGATTGGCCAAGCGCCTTGCCCACGCATGCTTCCAATTCCTCTCTCGCGTCGATTCCATTCAATTCCAATCCCGCCAGCTCACATCCTCTTGTCTCGCCGGTCGTCGTCAGCCGTACGCCCGAATCTCATACACTCGGGCTGTGTCAGCTCCGTTCGTCCCCGTCACACGCAAACGAACCGATTTGACGTTTCTCGCGGGAAAGTCGTGCCTGACAAGGCGCTGATAATTGCCCGTCACCCGGGCAAGCTCGTGAATGTTGCCATTGGAATCAACACAGCTCAGCTCATAGTCACGCACAGTTTCAGGTTGCGGCCCGCGGATCATCCGCGCATTGAAGCTGTCCTGCGCGGTCAACGTCAAGGGCCGTTGAAAACCGGTGTCGAATGTCATCTGCACCCTGCTTATCCTCACCGGCTCCAGCCACGCAAGCTCGATCCACGCCTCGCCATTGGTCATTGGCCCGGCCCAAACGCTCCTGGTCTCGCCCGGCAAATCCCGGACAGCGCCATTCGTCACATTCGCCGGATTCGAACCCGGCACCGTTCCAGATGCGGTCACACGCGCTCCCCGCGCAAGGTCATTGTGGTCCTCGTTCACAATGCCGGGGATCGTCTGGTCGTCACGCAACAGCGTTTGTTGGAGACTCGACAACCGGCCCTTGTCCCGCACGAGTGATCGCGGAAGCAAACCGCCCAGCGCGCACTGTGCAGCCGCAGTGCCCGCTGCCTGACCCATCGCAGCGCACGTGGCCATCACCCGCGTCGATGTGAGAGCCACATGCGTCGCACTGATGTTCCGTCCAGCCATCATCAGATTCTGAACGTTCCGACTGTAAAGCGAACGCAACGGAATCTGATACACGTTTCGAGGACGAACCTGCTGCGCCGGTTTCTCATCCGGCCGATCAAACCCGGATGGCGGATGATCATCCAGCGGCCACCCGCCCACAGCCACCGCATCCTCGAATGTGGCAGGGCCGGTCAAATCGTGCTCGGTCAAAATGTGATCGCCCATTATCCTTCGCGACTCGCGTTTGCCCGGCAGCATCCCCAGCCATGCCAACCCCCAGTTCGCGCTCGTAGGACAATCGCCGGAGTTCTTGATGTAGTCCCATACACCCAACGCGATCGACAACAGCTCAAACCGGATGCGCTCGTCGTCACGGACCGTGTCAAGCTGGCCGCCCCACTCGATCCACCAGTAACCGTATTCCCACGAACCAACGGGGCGGAATTTCAATTGCGCACTGGTCACACGCCGCGCCCACGCCGGTGGCACAAACCGCACAGGCTTGCCGTAATCACGCGCGGTGAAAAGAATGCTCGATCCCAAAGTCTGTTCATCAGCCATTTCAACACCGAGCGATTCGTTGAACTCGCTCTTCGCTTCGCGCCCCCGGCGCATCTCCGCCCCGCATTCAAGCGCAAGGCGGCTGTCGCCCGTGCAATCTATGAATATCTTGGCTTCAATGGTGTAAACCTGTTCTCTCCGGTCAGAGCGCGCCCTGGCCAATCGAACCCTGCCATCCTCGGTCACTGCCCCGCAAATGTGCGAATCCAAAAGCAACGTAATGTTCGCCTCCCGCACAACCTTGTCATACAACAACAAATCCCACAGCTCGAACACGCGGTGCGGATTGTGCACAGTGTCGTCCAAACGCAGTTCCTCGATCAATCCGCCTTCCCGCCAGCCCGGCCGTCCACCGCTGCAGTCCGCGCCAACAACATGCATCTTCACTTCACTGCTCGAATTGCCACCCAGGCGCGACCGATCCTGCACAAGCACAACCTTTGCCCCATGTCGAGCCGCCGCAATCGCAGCACAGACACCAGCCAAACCACCCCCGGCAACAAGAACGTCGCATTCAAGTTTCACCAGCTCCATCCGCCCCGAGTAACCGGCATCGGCAACGCCTTTGCTTTCGCCGCCCAGATGATCCAGCTTGGCCGCGATCCGCGCGCGCACCGAATCCTCGGCTGCGGCAAGAGTTGATCCTGTTCCTTTGAAGAAAAGCGTGTAACCTCCGGCAGCACCGGCAAGATTGAGAAATTGGCGTCGCTTCATAACACCGCAATAAACACAAAGCCAAACACCGCAGAACCCCTGCGGCCCATCCGCTCACCCATCACCAGCCTCACTGCCATGCCCCGTAGCTGCGGACGTCAGTCCGCAGGACCTTTCCAACTGGCAACAAGTTCCCCGCCGACTTATCCCGCAGAGAGGGACGGCTACGAGAGTGACCATCTCTGTGACTGTGGCTGTCTCGCTCTGCGGGATAAGTCCGGAGCACTGAAATACTGTGTAAACCTGATTGCCTGCGCAATCCCTAATTCCATTCGAATTGTATTTGGAAAGCCCTCATGAGAACCTCGACTCATGATTCAGCCATGGCCGTTGCTCGAAAGCACAGAACTTGGTGAATACCGCGTATTCAAGGTCAGACGTGACCTCAAAGCATCGCCCCGCACGGGCCGCACACACGACATGTACGTCCTCGATTGCCCGGATTGGGTCAATGTCGTCGCTCTGACACCTCAACGCCAGTTGGTCATGGTCGAACAATACCGCCACGGCACAAACACAACCGAACTGGAAATCCCCGGCGGCGTGATCGACCCCAACGATCCCTCTCCAATTGACGCCGGCGTTCGAGAGTTGGGCGAAGAAACCGGATTCGAAGGACACAACCCAAGAATCCTGAGTTGCATCCTGCCCAACCCGGCCATCATGTCAAACAAGTGCTACACAATCCTGGTCGAAGACTGCGTCCGCACGCGCCCCGTCCAGTTTGACCAGGGCGAAGACATCGTCACCCACCTCATGCCATGGGCCGAAGTGCCCGATGCCGTCGCCTCCGGCCGTATCAGGCACTCCCTTGTCATAGTGGCACTGTACCAATTCGACCTTTGGCTGCGCGGCCGTCACGACACAAACACTTGAGACAGCAGGCGCTCCACGCCATCGATGCCGATATGGTGCCAGGCACTCTATTTGTGTGGCGGGCGCGGAGCGCCTGCCATGCCTTACGCAAGATTTCATCAGCGGTAGGGCGCGCCGTCCTGCCATTCATGAAGTCATGGATTGGGGCTGAGATATCCGGGCCTGGCGAGTGGGATGTGTTCAGCGAATTCGCTTCGTCCCAAGAACAGCCTGCCATCTCTTCAGTTGGCGTCGGACCTCTCTGATACCCGGTCCGCCCGGTGTTTGGCGCCTGCGCATCGCTTGATGCAAATCAAAAACCTCTTTCACATCGGATGCGAACTTCGGTGACAACCGCTGCCATTCCGAATCGGTGAGAGCATCGAGCGGTTTGCCTTCCTTCTCTGCCAGCGCAACTGCGGCACCAACAACGTGATGGGCTTCACGAAATGGCACGCCTCTCCTGACAAGGTAATCTGCAAGGTCCGTGGCAAGAAGTTGTGGGTCGCCTGCGGCTTTCGCACACGCTTCCTCGTTCACGGTCGTCTTTTCGATCATCGGCGCCATTATCCGCACACAAGCCCGCACCGTATCCGCGGTGTCAAACAACCGTTGCTTGTCTTCCTGCAAATCCCGGTTGTAGCTCATCGGCAGGCCTTTCAACATTGTCAGCAGCGCCACCAAATTGCCAACCAACCGCCCGCTCTTGCCCCGCACCAACTCGGCCACGTCCGGATTCCTTTTCTGCGGCATCAGCGATGACCCGGTCGTGTAATCTTCCGGCAACCGAACAAAATTAAACTCGCTGGTGGACCACAACACGAGGTCTTCGGCCAAACGGCTCATATGCACACCCAACAGTGCCGATGCAGCCGCAAACTCAACAACAAAATCACGGTCTGAAACCGCGTCCATCGAATTCATACTGAGTCGAGGACGATCCCGCTCATCAACAAACTTCAGCAATCGCGCCACCAGCTCGCGATCGATCGGCAGTGTGGTTCCGGCCAACGCACCGCTCCCGAGCGGACAAACATTCACCCGCTTCAACGCATCCACAAACCGCCCATGGTCGCGCTCGAGCATCTCCACATAAGCCAGCATGTGATGCGCAATCGGTACCGGCTGAGCCCGCTGCAAATGTGTGTAACCGGGAATGATTACATTCAAATGCCGATCGGCAAAACTTACCAGGGCACGCTGCAGCTCCCGGACTTCACCGAGCAGTTGTTCAATCTCAGCCCTGACCCAGAGCCGCATGTCAAGGGCAACCTGATCATTGCGCGACCTGGCGGTGTGCAGCTTGGCGCCAGCGGGCACCCTGCGCGTCAATTCAGCCTCGATGCACATGTGCACGTCCTCCATCTCCGGACGCCACTTGAATTTGCCGGCCCCGATCTCTTCCGCGATCTTGAAGAGGCCGTCCTGGATTTCCACGAGTTCCTGCCCGGTCAACACCCCAATTGAACAAAGCATGTAAGCGTGCGACAGTGATCCCACGATGTCTTGCACCCATAATCGCCGGTCGAACGACACTGACTGGGTGAACTCGGTAACTATCTGCGCCGGCCCGGACTTGAACCGGCCACTGCGCGCCGGCGGTCTCTTTCCTGTTTTCATGCCTCCGCCAATCTGGGGAAATTGCGCCTGAAAGTCACGCGGGAAACCGTTGCGAGCCGGAATCGGGACAGAAAGTTGCCACATTTCCGCGCAAAATAGAGAGTCTGGCAACGATCGGTTCTGCCGCGCATTGGATGATGTGGCGCCCGCTGCGCCTAAGAGTCCCGCCTTTCGCCCGGGAATCTCACCGGAATGAGGCTTTGAAGGTCTTGGTCTGGTCAGGCGGTAAGATTTCCAGCCCTGGCCCGGGCGCCTCTCTACTTCAACCTCAACAAATACAACTCCCGCGCCACAGCACGGCTTGCTTCGATCGTCTCCGCGTAGGGCGTGTCCGCAACATCGACAAATCCGATCTGATAATTCTCCTCGTCATACACGCGTCCGGTGGTGGGCTCGTCCTGGTACTGGAACCAATGTGTCCCCACTATCTGCCGATGACGAAGCGCCCCTTGCACGTAGTCGCGATATGATGCCGCACGCGACGCTTGGTCCGCCACAGGAACAAGTCCCGTGTGAAACATGCCGCGATCAAGCGCGCCAAAGTGAAACTCACCAATGATAAGCGGCACGTCCCGGCCGCCATTAAACTCAAACTCCGCCACACTGCGCTGATACAGATTGTAGCTCACAACATCGCAGTACTTCGCCGCCGCTGCTGCCGCCAGCTTGTTCACCCACGCAAACCGGCACCCGAGGTAAAGCTGGTCAGGCGCAACCTCCTTTATCACCTGCCTTACAGTCCGAAAGTACCGTTCAGCCGCAACAGTGTAGAACGCACGGAGATCGTCCCCGGCTTTGGCCACGTCCGGCTTCGCTGTGCTCTCCAGGAACGCATCCCATGAACCGTGGCTTGCCCCCCAAACCGAATTCAGCCGCTCGATATCGCCGTACTTGGCCTTGAGAAAGTCGCGAAAAGCCTTCTTGGCAGCTTGATCCGCCGGCGAAACCGCCGCCGCCATCGCCAACGAAACTTCGTCGCCCCACGACATTTCGTTGTCAGAGAAATACCCGATACACCATGGATCGCCCGCGCTCTTGCCTTTTTTCGACTGCATCTGCCGCCGCAGCGACGCTTCAAAAGTCCCGTCAAACACATCCGGGAATTTCCCCCAGTAACCTTCGCTTCCCTCGATCATCCTTGCGCCATGCGAACCAATCGCGTCCGTGTAAGGCGTCCTCCGCATCAGACGCAGTCCTTCGTCCGACCAGTTCGCAATCGTGTTCAACCCCCAACTGCGCAGTCTTCGGTGAATAACCTCCGGATACACCCGCTGCCAGTCAGGCCCGTATTTGCGATGCAGATTGGCACCTGCAAACGAATAGCTGCGCGGACGCCGCCCTGCGTAATGCCCCTTAAGCGCGTACCCGCCCTCCGTGAAATAACGCGCAAGCTCAGGGTTCTTCCCCGGAAAATCCTCAAACCACGAGTCCCGTTCCTCCACCGGCGTGTAATCCAGCATCCGAACACAATCGATCCCGTGCGACCAAAACAACCGTCCCTCCGGGTCAACCAACCACCACTTGCCGTCGTGTTTTGCAGTGTAGAAGAAACCCTTTGCTTCAAATTGCGGGCCGTCAGCCCAGCCACCAAACTTGTCCCAGCCTTTCGGCCCTGAATCATCACTCAGCTTGACAGCTTCGCGCTCGCGACGCGCGACAAGTTCATCCGCCGAATGCACCTTGCCTGGCCAATCCTTGTGTTTGTATTGCCCAAACGTGTCAATGAACGGGAAAAACGGTTCCGCATCGGTCACAAAAGCCGTCGGCGGCGTGTAATTGCCCCTGGCGCGGATCGTCCCCAGCTCGAACTGGTGAGACGAACCCGGTTTGCTCACAAACACAATCAACTGCGTCACATTCGAAGGATTAATTGTCCCGGCCCCACCCCATTTCACAGGATAGCCGCGCATTCCAAACAGTTTGCCGCCCAGCTTCTCCTCGCTCGTGCGTTTTAGTTCGACTCCGATCACCCCGGATTGCCCCGGGTTAAGCGAAACCCGGCTGGTGACACAGTTCTTGATCCCGTCAGCGCCAGGATTATCCACCCGGCAGAACACACTCACGCGGTTTGTCCCGATATTCTTGACAGGCACAGCAATCTCGTGGTGCGCAGCAACGTTCCAGCTCCCACCGGGCGCCCGCAGAGTCACCCCGGGCCACGGTTCCCGGGTGCCTGTTTCTACACGCAAACACTCTGTCTTCTCGCCCCGCGACACACTCACCCTGGCATCAGTGGCGACAACAGTGCCCAAATCAAACTCCTGACCAAAATCGACAAGAACAACCCCAGAAACTGCGGACTGTGCTGTCCCCGACAATAAAGCCGGCACTGCAACGCACAGCAAAAGTTTTATCACCACAATCTTCTGCAATGCCTTGGTGATTGCAATGCGCAGAGAGCTTTCGCGGCCTCGCATCTGCGCCACAACCCCCACGGCTTTGTGCCCGCAGCAACGATGTCGGTATTCGATTGCAGTTTTCATTTTCCAGCATTGCTAGCCCGCATATTCCTGAATCTTTTGAAGACACCTGCTTTGCAGACTACTTTGGGTGTGAAATATGCGGGCTAGCGGGTGGCGCCGCCGCGCGGGTCATCGGGGACACACCAGAGCAACCCGGGCTTGTTGTTTCGTTCGCGCTCGAAAGCTTCGAATTGGATGAACACAACGTGTCCGCCGAAGGCGAGAATATCGGCGCCTTTGATGTGGCGGCGGCCGACGCCGCAGGCCTGATCGGGCTCATTACTGGCGTCGTTGTACACGCCGTTGAATCCCCACATTTTGATGTACAAATCCTCGTCCGGTTCCCAGAGCACGTAAGCGACGGGGTTGAATTGTCCGAGTTTGTATGTGTCGGGCCGCTTGCCCTGGAGGACGCCGTAGTTGCAGACCGCTCCGTTCATCGTGTATGTGGAGAGCTTGTTGTCGCGGGCTTTCCAGTTCGGCGCATTGGTTTTGTCAGTCGGGCAGATATACGTTTTGGTTGAATTCACATATGGCCAGTACAGGCCAGACTGATAGGGCAGTATTGGGTTTGTGGCGTTGAGCTGGGGCGGCCGTCCGCCGACGGGTGTGTACAACCAGCCCGGATACGTGTTTCCCCAGTTGGGGTAGGCCAACTGGTCTCTGTTGTCATCAACGTACATGTGCATTGCGATGCCAATCTGTTTGAGATTGTTGATGCAAGCTGTGCGCTGGGCTTTTTCCTTGGCACGCGCAAGCGCGGGCAGCAACAGACCGGCAAGAATCGCGATTATTGCAATTACGACCAATAGCTCGATCAACGTGAAGCCTGT
>JARYMD010000086.1 GCA_029907285.1 Verrucomicrobiota bacterium
GCCAACGCCGCCTTCTTATGGCTCTCGATGATCGTTCCATCCTGGTCAATCGTAGCAATCCGTTGCGCCTGCCCCGCCTGTGCGTACCGCTTGGCAATCCGCCGCACCGCACCCGCCTGCACATTTTGCAAGGCCTGCACCGGCCCGCTGCTGGGCATGATAAAGCTCTTCTGCTTGTCCCGCGGCGGCCGCAGCTCCTCCAGTTGCTCATCGTGAAAACCTTCCAGAAACCCGCGCACCGCCGTCGCCTTGGGTGGCCGATACCCCAAACCCCGTTCCAAACAACTGTCCTGGGCCAGCAGCCCGATATCCTCGCAACAGTCCCCCCCGATGCTCTGCAACAGCACGATCGATTCGATCATCTGCCACTCCTGGAAGCCCCGCTGCCGGTGGCGCAACTGGAGGTTGGCCTCGATCAGGTCCGGCAGTCCCAGGGAGCGGAAGACTCGCGAGATCGCCAGGGCTCCTGCGTGAGGGCTGGTGGCCTCTTCCAACGGGCGCGGGTCCAAGACGAAGGGCGTCTTGGCCTGGATAGGCAAGCGTGCGGCCATGCGGGATGACCTATAGAAAATCTATAGCTCATTGTCAACAGAAAAGTGTCATCCACACACATTTTTTTCATCCTTTAACAAGACCAGGCGAGGATCAGGGTGGCGTCCCCTGGCACAGAATGATTGCAAGAATTCTGGACAATATTTTGACATGGCATAAGCTTGCACTCGAATTGCAGCCCGATTCAGTGGTTATAGCACATGCTTTCCAGGATAACATTGTGCGCGCTTCTTTTGTTCGGCGGGAGCTGGTTGCTGTTTTACGCGGAACGCATCCAGCTCAGAATCAATGTCCACCATGAAGCGCTCAAACGCACAAGCAAAGCCTCGAGACTCCGACTCCGCGTCACATCAGCCAACTACGAGTTGTGGTTGCGGATCACCGGCGGCCTCATGATCCTGCTGTTCCTGGTGCTCCTTGTTGACACCGGCATGCGGTTGGAACACTACCGGTAAACCCAATTCGCCAAACACCGAAAGCCGCGAAAAACCTACCGCGCATCGGAATCACGAAGTTCCAGCCTGAAAAAACGCGCGTCGCTCAGCGCATCAAGCGGAACGGAAAACAGCGTAATGCCGGTCTTGTCCGGGGCAGGAAGTTCCATGAGGACATTCCAAACAGGGGTTTGCAGGCTCTCGCAAGCTTCAACAACACAACCAATCCCGGCCATGGCGTTGCAGGTGAACCAAATTTCATTCTCGCCCATCGAGAAATTCAGAATGCGCAAAGTCGCCGATCGAGGGTCCGTATTGGCCACATATTCCTGCATGTTTGTCAGGCCGTCGCCGTCAGGGTCACCATCAGGGCCGTCTTGGCCAGCGCTCACAAACGGGTTCAGCCCATGGAAAATCTCCCACACGTCCGGGAGACCGTCGCTGTCTGAATCTAGCGACTCAGGAATGTTCACCGCGCCTGGAGTGGGAGCGATTGCACACCAACGCCCGGGTGCGTTGCCACAGGCTGAAGGCACAATGCGCTGCAACGAAAAGCCGGTTCCATTCGCCGCAACCGGCCATGGTGCATGACCGGAATAGCACACACAATCCACTGGAATCCAACAAAGATAGGCCGAACCTGAATCGCCTGACACTTGGGGCCGCCCGGGCTTCATCAGTTGCAATGTCTCACCTTCATTCGCCAGCTTGCCCCGCCACGGGCCAACCAATCTTGCTTGGCCACTGATTTGGTATTTGTTTACAAACGACGTCCGCGCATCGGCATCTGTTGATGGATCGAACGGAACAACAATCAGAAACGATCCCGGGCCAAGCCACATGTTCGTGGGAAAACAGAACTCAATTCCGCCCGTGATTCTCCAGGTATTAGCCGGATGTTCGAGGTCGAACAACGGCACATCAACGTCTGACATGTTGTACAATTCGATGTATTCCTCGGCGACATTCTCAAACACGCCACTGTCAGAATAGGAAACCGGATGGTACATGATTTCGTTCATGACGACCGTGTCATTAACAAGGAAGTTTGGACCCGCCGGCGAACTGCACGAACGTAACCTTGCGATGTTTGTGCTTCCGTCAGGAAAACGTCCTTCCGACACCCCGCGCTCCTGCACCAGCAGGTTCACTTCGTCAATAATGCTGTAGTTCTTCGAATACAACCGAATCGTCTCGCCCAACGCATCGAGCTTGAACGGGAGATGATCCGGCCCCCGCGACACATCCCCGTCAGCCTTGTACGCAACCCAGCCCGGTCCGGGAATGAACGTCAGCGGCGCAATAGCACGATTTGTCTGGCCCGAAAGTGACGGATCATCCGTGAGAACAAGGCCGCCTATGTTCACCGGCAACGGCTCCGGATTATACAACTCCAGCCAGTCAGCCCCATTTGCACTCGCCATCCATTCGTTGATGCGCACGGCACCAGCATCGCCCAGTTCCGCACCGCCCGAATTCGCACTTCCCGGCGTCGGGACAGCCAGCAGCGCCCAATCTGATCCTGTCCTCCCAATCGACATGTCAGGATGTTGAAAACCATACGTCACCGCACCGATCAGTTGCCCGTTCGCGCCGCGCAAGAACACAGAGCCGCCCTCGCCCCGCAGACGCAACCCGCAGTTCAGCACTGCGCCTGGTTCGACCGAAACCGGCGCCTCATCATCGCACCACACAACAAGGTAACCATTGGGCGCAACTTTGGTCCCCGCCGGAAAACAGTATCCGTCCCCTCCCATCAAATCTGCACTCAAGCCCATTCCCGACAAATCCACTTCGGTTTCGCCCGGATTAAACAATTCGATCCAATCTGCATAACGGCCGTGCGCGTTCGTTATCGAGCATCTGTTCACGGCCATGATCTCGTTGATCCGCAGTCCGCCCGCCGGCAGAACGTAGTTCGGCGCGGCCGGACTCGGCGTGCCGGGAAACGAACGGATGGTCGCTGACCCGTCCGGCAATCTGCCCAATGACACTCCTTCCACAGCGTTCGTGTATCCTATCCTGTCAATCTGATTCCCCAACGCATCATACAGCACAACAAAACCTCGCGCAGCAGGCAGCTTGAAATTGACATGGTCCGGGCCGGGTTGTTCGTCTGCAATCAAAAGAACATGACCGCGCCGATCGCAGAAGGAAAGCGATGTCACCTGAAAGAGCGCATTGCTCGTCCCAAGCGAAAGACCGCGCAACGCCACTGGCGCGTGATCGTCGCGATTGAACAGCTCAATCCAATCTGTGCCCCCTTGCACCGCGTTGGCAAGCAGCTCATTAATGACCAGATTCGTCTCAGACGCAAGCTGCGCAGCCTTGTTGGCAGCTCCGGGCGTCGGCTCCGCAAGTTGCCATTCAGCTTCATCCCCAAAGCGCCCGATTGAATAGCCCCTTGCCTGCCGGCCAAATGAGACTGCATCAATTCGTTTCCCCTGCGGCCCTTCAAGGAAAAGGCTCTCGCCCGAACAATCGCAACTGAATCCGGCACTCAACTCGCTCGGGGCCGCATCCAGACCCAGCCGCACGATAAGATATCCTTTCGGCCCAATCGTCACGGGCGGAAAAACATACTGTTTTGTGCTGTCCGCATTTCGCAATCTCCATCCACTCACATCTTGTGGCATATCACTCGAATTGGAGAGTTCTATCCAGCCTCGTGATGAGCCATCCCCACCAGAGGAACCGTCGCCGCAAACATAAATCTCGTTCAATCGCACTTCAGGCGTCGGCACAACGGGGTTCTCAGTACCCGGTGATCCCCCCTGACTCACACTCGCACGCCAATTGGCAGGGTCACTTGGATCGCCCAACGGATTGATTCTCTCAAGGGAGTGCCCTCCCCCGTCAGCCTCCGTCGGCCAACCACCGCTGTCCTTGTAGTGCACCGACTCAATCACCCGCCCTGCACCGTCCAACAACGAAAGCTTCTCACCCGAGTTCGACAATGAACCTTTGAAATACCCATGCACGGTTACACCCGGGTACCGGCTGTGAAACGCCGCCGGGTTCGCATCTGAAGCAAGGAGCACCCTCCCCCAGCCCGGCAAAATCGTCCCCTGCAGAAACCTGAATGTCGCCCCATCCAAACTGACATTGCTGATGTCGATTGGCACTGCACTCGCATTCTCCAGCTCGATGAACTCGTAAGGTTCGTCTCCCGGCGGATGATACATGATCTCGACAATCCGCAGCGGCAGGCCAAAATCTTGCACATGGAACACAGCCTCAGTGACAGCGCTCCAGTTTGTCCCCCAGCGCGTTCGCGCCCGCACAATCGCCGATGTGTCCAAAACAACAGGCGCCCCCGAGCTGTACAGCATTGCGCCAGGCGCAATCGCGCTCGTGAATCTGGTCCGCGGATCACTCCCGTCCATCGTGTAGTAAATGTCACCAAGCCCTGCACGCATGGTCAGAGCATACCCACGCGGCACTCGCCCGCCGTGCAGACTGAACACAGGCGCGTTTGAGGAAGCCAAAAGACCGGCTTGCGCGAAGTGATTCGTGAGATAACGCCGCCGTTGCGCAATCCACGAGGTGCCAATGCTGTCATTAAACCCCGATATGGCCGGAGCAATTTGCGATTTCAACCAGTCGTACCGCGCCCGAATCCGCGCGTCCGTCAAAGCCCCGTCATTGAAAAAATGCCGGTGCACGCGGTCAGCAAACAGCAGCCTGAACTCGTAGCTGTTTGTCAGCGCGCGGAACAATCGCTGCACGTCTGTCCCGCCCCACGGCGGACTCAAGCTGCTTAACTGGTTTGCAATGGTGTTGTGGCTTGGACTGCTGTTGAATCCGAAAGACCATTCGGCGTCCCACGCATAGAACCTGAACAGCCCCCCTGCAACCTTTTCCCTCGCCGCGCGCCAGTTGTTATGCGGCCAGTCATCCGTGTCCCCATAAATCAAAGGCAGCAGATACTCGACGAAGTTCGTTGTATCAAGACGCCGTTCAATCTCCTGATAACGCTCGGTGAGATTCAAATTGAAACTCGTGGCGTAGGTCAGAAGCTGGCGCCACGCGTTGTTGTCGCCTTCAACGACCTCGCTCGGCCCGGCAATAATATCCCATTTGTCGCCCCCGCCATGGTAGGTCTTCAGGAAATCAACCCCAATCCGCTCAGTTGGGTTGTAGTAGCCCTTGTATGTGCCATTCAAAAACAAGTGGACAAACGTGCCCCGGGCCGAAACCCGGCCAACATCTGCCTCGAGCCGCCGCGCAAATTCGTCACGCAAAAACGGATTGGTGGAATCGTTCATTCCGGCGCGCAGTACGATTGTATCGAACGATTCCGCAGGCACCTCAGGGAATATTGGTTGTTCCAACCTCCCAGGGCCATAGTCGCCCCTGAAATACAGCCTGAATGAGTACTTGCTCTCGGGCAACGAGCCGGACCTGTAGTTGTAAAGGTTCCGTATGTAACCGCCACCATGAACCCTCAAGCCACAGTCCACTTGAAAGCCGCTGTTGTCCAAAGGGTTGATCCATTCCACCGACACCGGCCGCTCCCACGCGATGCCGTGATAGATCGTGTTCCTCGGATTGTACTCCATGATCCCTTTTGGGCCGTACAAATTGTTCGAAGCCGTGACAATCGAAAGAGCCGGCAGTGTTCGCCGCGCCGGTGGCAAACCGTAAAGGTAAGTGTGTGTCTCGACTCTTGACGGCAGCCAGTTTGTACGAAATGCAGCCGCACGCACAATCCGCGTGGACGCAATCGTCACCGGGTTCGTATAAACCACTCCGTTGGTAAGACTCGGAATGCTGCCGTCCATGGTATATATGATCTGCGCCCCGGGCGTTTCGGTCGCCAATGACAGCTTGAACGGTTTTGCGAAAAACCCTCGCCTGACACTGAAGTGCACGGGCGAAACCGAATTGCTGATGGCACTTGTGCCATTGGCCAACCCCGGCGAACCGCGTGCATAGTACTTCCATTCGCCAGCACTGTCTCTGCCGTAGGAAACATCAATCCGCTGTTCAGGGAATTGCGGCGCCAGCTCCCTCACCGCAAAACGCGGCGACTCCGGCATGAAAAGTCCCAGATACTCGCCGTTAACCCCCAGCTTGAAGTTTGTGTGCAATCTGCCGCCACTTGTCGTCGGCTTGCGGTCCTTGCCCGACGCAAACACGACCATGAACTTTCCCGCCCCCAAAGTGACGTTTGGGAAAACCCATTTGCCAGGGTCTTGAGGATCATCGCTCAGCGACCACCCCGCCAACGCAACATCGTTTGTCCATGCGTTGTAAAGCTCGATCCAGTCTTCAGCATCTCCATCCTCGTCTTTGAGCCCGGTCGCGTTCTCGGCCATGATCTCGTTGATCATGACCGGCGGAACTGGCCTTGCAGGGTCCACATGATACGACCACGAACCGCCCTCAAACAGACTCCCAGCCGGAGTGCAATCAGTTATTCCGTGGTTTGAAGCCCACGTGACCGTGGCCAATCCGGCCGCCTGCGCATCAAACAAGAACACATACGGCCCCGCCGCCGTGCCCGAAACCGAATTCGCCGACCGGCCATTGATCATCAGGTCTGCAGCATCAACACCCGCGACCGCTTTATTGAAAACAACCTCGATTTGCCTCAATTGCCGAACATCCTGACCCGCCGGCGGGTTCAACACCGCAACCACCGGCGGCGTCGGATCGTACAGCTCGTACATCCATCGCGCTGTCACCCCTGTCGGATTGAACTGATTCGGTGGCGCACCCAGATCAGTTATGCCGCAATTCATGTCCCATGAGATTTGTATGATGCCCATTCCAGGCTGCGGGAACATGAAGGTGTAGGTGTCCCCCGAACCTGCAAGACCGGTCGCAGGAATATCGTTCACACGCAAGTCCCGTGCATCAACCCCCGTAACCGGTTCATTGAAAACCACAGTTATCGATGTCAACCGCGTCAAAGGCCCCGGTGGCGGTGAAACACTGACGATGACCGGCTCTTCGCCGGATGCCGATGCAGCGCGCATCGCCCCATCATCAAATGCAACAGGCACCGCCATCTGCGACTTCAATTCGTGGCTGGCCCCCAGCAACAACACAAGCCACATCGCCACGAATCCACTGTTGTTTGGTTCCTTGAGTTCCATTCGACAAGCGGGATTCCTCCCGGTCCATCTGAAATTCATTGATCCCCGACCAAACGGTAGAATTGCGAGCCAGTCCCGGTCCCCGAGAGAGGGATGGTTGCCTCCACAAACCTCGGCGCCGATTCAGCTCCCCACGAGGCAACCTTCAACCAATCGCCCGTCAAGCTTTCTGCGGCCTCGACGCGCACAGCAAACCCCGCAGGCACGTTGAGCCTTATGATCATGCTGCTCTCTTTCGGTTCTATCCCGCTGAACCTGAGTGTCACCTCTCGCGGCAGAGTGCCAAGCATCAATTCAGTTCGATTGTCAAGCCCGTCCCCGTCCGGGTCTCCATGCTCGCCATTCTCGCCTTCCCCGTCGGTCGGGCTCAGCCCGTTGCTAATCTCCCAATAATCCGGCAGACCATCGAGGTCATAATCCGCCCTCGACTCAGCAGTCCATGCCATCCCGGGCGTTGGCATGAGAGCGACCCACCCGGCCGCGCCACAGCCGGGCACAGCGTTTCGTTGCAGTGAAAAACCGCCACCGTCCACCAAACCCTCAGGCCACGGCCGGCAATCAGCGTAATCAACTTCATCAACCACAGCCCACGCAACAACCTCGCCGCTTGCACCCAAAATCACAGGCTTCTCCAAAACAACCTTGTCACTGCTGTTCGCGAGCTTTCCCGCATAAGGGCCCACAATCACCACGTCGGAATCAGAAATCCCGTATTTCCGCTTGAACAGCGAAACATCCGGCTCGACGCCCGGATCGAAGCTCACAACCAACATATAGCCGCCGCCGGGAATGTTCGCGCCTGCAGGGAATGCAAAATCAACACCCCCACTTAAACGCCATGAGCGCGCCCCATCAGCCAACGACACAGAAAATGGATTCGAATTGTAAATCTCGATGTACTCATCACCCGTGTTGTCAAGCGGGCTTCCCGCACGCACAATGTCATGTGGATGATACATCACCTCGCTGATGTACAACCCGTCCGGTGCAGAAAGATTCGGCCCACCGCGCGTCGGCAAACTCCGGCCCCAACACCCCTGCAAGTCACGCACCCGCCCATATGAATACCCCGGTTCCTGCCCCTTATACCGCACAGCATCTGCGACCCTGCTCCCGCCCGATTCCGAAAGGTGCGAAAGATACAGCTCGCCACCTTGCGCATTCAGCCCAAACGGCATGGCCAACGAACCCAACAAACCATTGGCCTGATCCACCAACAAATACGAACCCGCCGGAAGCACAGCGTTGGCAAGCGGCCATTTGTCCAACCGTGCCGCATCATCGCTCAAATACCACCCCGCCAGCTCCAGTGGTCCGCTGCCGGCATTCCAGAGTTCGATCCAGTCGTCCGATAGCTGACCCGACCCCGCCCCATTGCCCTGCGCCGCAGCCACCATAAACTCGTTTAGCAAAAGATTCCGCACAGGCTCCGGATCAGGACCGCCGGGCGACCCGCCAATGTACGCGCTGGCCCGCCAGTTACCGCTGTAATCCAACAAACGCGCACCGCCAACAGCAATCGCTTCCACAACAGGCACCATCGAATGCCCGGCTCCTTGCGCCGCGATCGGCCAAAACCGGCTGTTGTCATACGCAAATGACACGATCGTCTCCCCGCCGACGCGCAGCGTGATTCTTTCGCCCTCATTGCGAAGCGAGCCGGAATACGGCCCCACAATTTGAACCTGAGCCCCAAGCCGGTAATGCGCCCTAAACGACTCAAATTCGTTCGCAGGGTCAGACCGCACAACCAACAGATAAGCGCCCGGCCCCATTGCCGTTCCCGCCGGGAACGTGTAGTCAATGCCTTCAGTGAAACACACACCACCCAGATCGAGCGTGTCAGTCAAACTCGAGTTGTGCAGTTCAACAAACTCGAATGCCTCGTCGCCGACAGGATGAAACATAAGTTCCGTTATCCGCAGATGCTGAACCAGAAGGACCGCGTTGTCAGGTGACCCGGCAACAAACTGCACCGGCGGCGACCAATGGCTCGCGCGGCCACTGAGGTCCATGTATCGAACACGAACCCGATAAACGTGGCCGGCCTGCGCAACACCGGGCGGAAAAGTAAATTGGGTTGATTCCTGGCCAAGCTCGTCACTTTCCCAAACGGGTCTGATTTCATACAAGCAGGGTTTCGACGGATCATAGCCGGGAACCCCGGGCCATCTGACCTCGGCAATACGCCATTTCACGGACGCAAACCCGGTTCCGCTAAAAGGCGACGCGGTGAAAGACAGCCAGTTCGCGGGATAACCCGCCGGCCCTGAATAGGCCGCCACAGGCGTCCCCGGAATGCCCGGTTCAGCAGCAATGGTGTCCAGTGAAAATGTTGTGTTTGTGGCGCGGTAACCCACGTAGTCTTTCATGAGCTGCACCATGCCATTGAAATCTTTCGTGCCATGCCCCTGCTGGTAGAACCGCCCCACACCCGCCTTCGAAAGCAGAACAATGCTGCTGTTTGTCATGATCGGGTTGTAATCCCATTGCGCACGGTCGGCGTCGATTATCGACGGGCTGTTTGTGCCCTTAACCAGCAACGCGTACTCGTCGATAAGAGCAAACGCCTGATCCGAGTTCCAAAGCAAATCTCGAATCTCACGCACCCGGTTGCGGAATTCGCGGACGATGCTCGGATAACGCGGGCTCGCCGAAAAGTTCGACAAGACTCGGCTCTTGAACGGTTCATCGCCACCCTGCTGGCCGGCCCGGTACATGTTGTCAGCCCACGTCAAATCCAAATCCCATGGGATGACCCACCACAGCCCGTCCGCCGGATTGCGGTAGTAAAAATAGTTTTTCCCGTCAGCAATGTCATAGTGATGGATCGCCTGCACGATCGCCTGATATCCGTAGTAACTCGGCAAACAGAGGTTCGCCCGCCACCACGCTTCCGCAGGCGTCGAGTTGTAGGTGTTCATGAAGGTCCCAAGGTCAGAACCGTCTGCAGGCCCGTCAGGACCAAGGTTGTTTGGCTCACCTGTTCCACCTTCCATCTTGTAAAGGTTTCCATCAGGCAGGCCGTGCGCATCCAAAAACCTGCCGTCGGGCTGCTCAACAGCCAGGTACAGCCCCCAGAAATCACCACGATACTGATCCGCCGGGTCTGTCTCGATCGGTTCATCGATTACCCGGAACTGCACGAATGCCGTGTCCATCGCAGGCACACCGGCAAGTTGAAAAAGCCGAAAACCAACGCTCTCGAACATCCCCTGTTCACCCCGATGCAGGTAATCGCCCTGCTGAATGTTCGCGCCGAGATTGAGCTTGGTCCAAGTGACATCGAACTTCCGCCCCCAATTGTCCCGCCCCTGAAAATCATGCCCGCGGTTGAAATCGAATTTCCACATGTTCTTCCCCATGGCGTATCTCCAAACACCGCCGCGCGGGCGGAATCGGATGTGATCGTACACCTCGCCGTCATACACAAGCGTGCCCTGCCAGAAATACTCGTCCCCGTGCGACCTGTCATACCATGTGCAATCCTCAACCGCCTTCTTCTTGGCAATCAAATGGTACACCGGCAGGCGATTCATCTCCTCCGCTGAAACCGTGAACCGCGCAGTCACACCCGGCCGCACCGCGCCCGTCCACGGCGGCACACCGTCGTAACAGAAAAACGCAAAGTTCGGTTCCGGGTCATCACTGGCAGGCGCTTGCACGGTCGCACCGGCGCCGTCAGTGGCAATGATCCGATAACGCACAAGCCTCCGGTGCTGCTGCACAGTCCCCGGAACTGTGACAGTGAAAACACTGTCGCCGGCCAGTCCGTCGCCGTCCTCACCGGCGTCGTTCATTGACAGAGTAATCCACTCCGACGCGTATTCGGGGTCCGAGAGTTCAATGTACCGTCCCGGGTCAACAATCTGGTACAGCAAGTTAACCGAAGCTATGCCGGTCTTGGAAGTCGCTTTGATTGTGACCTTGACCGGTTCGCCTGACCGCGGTTGCCGCGGCGAGTGCGACACCTGCCTCAAAGCAGGTGGAACGTGCGCAGAAAACGCCGCGTTCAACCGTCCAGGGGTCGGCCCCCGCCCCGAAGGCCCTGAAACAACACTCAGCCTGCAATCGAAAAAACAGTCCGAACTCGAGCTGAGGTTGCCGTTCGCCAAATGCACCGCTAAAATGTTCTGTCCGTCTCGCAAAACCCCAGTCGGCAGATTCACGCTAATCTGCTCGAAGTTGTCGCTCTCACGGGTTGTCTTTGCCGTGCCATCGTAGGACACTTCGCCGGCGTCAATATTCACATCCGTGATGTGTGTGCCGTTTATCCAAAGCTTGAAGCCGTCGTCGTACAACGCTGCAAGTTCCAGCCCCGTTATGCTGGCTGCGTTCGTAAGATCAAACGTGGTTCGCATGAACACCGAAACATAGTTCCCACGCATGTCATCCAATGGTGTCCCCATCCGCACATTCGGATCGTACCCGATCGGAGCCGCACCAGCCGCCCATGCAGAATCGTCAAAACCAGTTTCCCTCCACCCGACAGGCGGCGCTGACGTGCCTTTCATGTAACGCCAAACCGCCCCATTGTTCAAAACCAGCCGCTTTGATGCCCGCACGTTGCCGACCACCGATGCCCGCCAATGCCCGCCAAGATCGTTGTCCGCACCGGGATTGATAAGTTCAATCGAGTACCCCGGCGGGTCGCCAACCGTCGGCCACGGGAAGCCAAGTTTGTATGTCACCTTGTCGCGCACCGCCCCGGAAGCGTCCCGCAACTCCACAGTCTCCCCTTGGTTGTCCAATCTGCCCACCCAAGGCCCGTGGGCCGTAACGCCGAATTTCTGTTTCAACGCAACCGGGTCTTGCGCCACAACAACATATCCGCCCGGCGCCACTACAACACCCTGCCCAAATACAAACTCAACCCCATCACTCAACCGCCAACCCGACAAATCAACCGCATTCGCCGAACGATTGTACAACTCGACAAACTCCACCTTCTCTGTCTTCACATCGGGAGAATGGTGAATCTCGTTGATGATTACATCGCTCTCGCTCACCGCAGCCGACACCAGCACCATCAACACCGCGGCCCACATCAACATCCACACCCAGCCCCACCCCCAGCCGCCACTTAACCATCCTCCTGCCCGCCTGCCACAGCCAACATGTCGGCCGCACATTCGGTGTAACAAGGACAGACGTCCCAAGGTGTACTGACCGGTGGAAAGGCACCTCGCCGGGCCTTTCGCCCGGAGCCCATTACGTTTTCCTGCTGTTAGCATGCCTTCAGCAACGATAATTACACGAGTACAGCAGGCTCCAAGCCGAAAGGACAGGCACGTTGTTTGTGGCTCGCTGGGGACAGCGAGCCCTACCTTGCATGAAACACTGCATACAGGTAGGGCGCGCCGTCCCTGGCGCCCCGGAGCTGTGACAGACAGTTTTCTCATTTCCGCCAAAACGCGGAACTTTAGCTGCAAGCAGTTGTCCCCAACTTTGGGCGATGCCACGCCCGCGGCCGCTAGCCCGCATATCTCCCAGCCCGGCGCAGCCTGAACCAAAGTCGCCCAACGGCCAACGCCCCCGGGTCTTGCCCCCGGACCTTCAACCACGCCGGGCTGGGAAATATGCCCTGCGACTCCGTCGCTGGAAAGAGCGCGCTGATCAAGCCCCCACTGCACGCGGCGCTGCCGCGGTTGCAGTGGGCGTTGGCAGACGCGAAGCGCCTGGAGTGCGGCAGCTTGCTGCCGCTTTGTTTTCTATGCGCGAACAACGTGTCTGTCCCCATGTCGGC
>JARYMD010000087.1 GCA_029907285.1 Verrucomicrobiota bacterium
GTCCAAAAGCATTTTCGGCCAGCGGATTCAGCGGCGCCGAATTCTCGACCGAGATAACTGTACCTGTGCTGTTGGCCATGAAAACAAGAGTGCGGCTGACTGCGGCCGACGATGCGAGGCCGGTCGAGGGAATCAACTTGATTGGCTGTGGCGAACCCGGGTCCGAAATGTCCAGAAGAAGCCAGCCTGCCGGGCCGCACGGGACACAGGCTGTTTTTCCGAACCGGGCGATATCCGTAGCGGGGCCGGGAGTTGGATAGATGTTGGCCAACTCAAGCCGGTCGCCTGTGGTGTTGTAGAATTGCAGGCCCGTTGCGCCCGCCGACACAGCGAGCCACCCGGTGTCCATTGCGAGCGCAAATGCATAGCCGTTCAATTTCACCTGATCGAGCAAAAAAGGCGCTGCGGGATTGTTCACGTCAATCAATGACAGAGTCGTGCCGTCCGTTGCCGCGACTCTCTGTCCGCTCAACGTCACGGCACGAATCCACACTGGAGACATGTTGGTGAAAGTTCCCAGCAACTGCGGCTCTGCCGGGTTGGAAACGTCGATGATGCGCACATCGCAAGGTCCGTCTGCTACTACAGCGAGATCGCGTTGAACTGCCACGGCGCGGGCGTTCATGAGTCCCTTCATGGAACCCACAAGCCGCGGCCGAATTGCATCGGCCAAGCTGTAGATGTGTAGTCCCATTTCGCCCGCAGCCACATAAGCCAGCGAACCTGCAATGACCGGTTGCACTGCGCGGAGGCCGATCGGCACCACGGCCGCAGGCGACGGAACTGGAGGGTTTGCCAAGCTCCAAGTTTCAAGCCCGGCGAAACCGGCTGCCACGTACATCGAAGACCCGTTCACAGCAAGGTCCAGGGCATTGCCCGATAGTGTGTTGGTGGCGATCCATCGGGCCCCGCCGCCAGTCAACTCAGCGGTCATCACACCAATCCTGTCGCTTGCCACATAGACATGACCGCCCGAGGGGGCGACACCAATCCCATGGCCCAAACCGGGCATCGAAATTCGCGATGTTACTTCGGGCGCGCCCGGATTGGCGAGACTGACCACCCAGAAGAAACCTCGGGCGTCAGTCGCAAAGGCTGTTTGTCCGGCCACGGCCACGTCTGTGCCCGCGTAAATCGCAGGCTGTGCTCCCTTCAACAACGGAGCCGAAGGCGTGGAAAGATCAAGAACCAGCAGGCCGGCATGCGCATCCAGCACCAGAGCCGTTTGCCCCGCAAGGGCTACGGCACGCACCGGCCCTCCAGGGAGAAAACTGCCGACCGGGGTTGGCGCCATGGGCTGCGTTACATCGAAAATGCGCAAACCGGCCTGTCCAGCGGCAACGCAAACGATTTGGCCGGCCGCTTGCACATCATAGGCATGACCAGGGAGTGGAACTGATGCAACGAGTGTGGGTTGAGATGGATTGGCCAGATCAACGACTTGAAGTCCTTTGGGTCCACAGGCAACAAAGGCATAGCCGTCGGCCATGGCAACAGCTTCGATCATCCCAGGCAGCCGCAACCCGCCAATCCGCGATGGCGTTCCGTCAGGCAGCCGTGCCATGACTTCGAGTGTCGGGCCGGCCCCGACCAGCACGAGCTGATCGCTGGCTGAGACCGCAGTGCTCCGTCCTGCCACTGTGCCATGTACATTCACCGGTTCAGCATTTGTTGAGGCAGGGAGAATTGTGGCAACGCCCTCGGCAGCACCCAGCATATTCGTAACACCGTTCCGAACCGTGTAGGCGACGATGGTGTGCATCCCAGGGGCTGTCGCATGAGTGGGCCAATCGAAAGGAACAAGGACTGTACCGCCAGGCGCCAGCGGTCCGACTTCACGTGTCGCAATCGGTTGCCCGGTATCTCTTTCAACCAAATCAACACGGAATGTTTCAGACACGTTCCCGCGGTTTGTCACGGCGACATCAACTTGCAGCACATCGCCATGGCGGACGGGGGATTCGGGTTCGACCCCGACGACAGCGAGCTCGTGCACAGCCGGAACAGCCGGCTGAACAGCCTCGAGTTCGAGGTCGAAGCTCAAGTCGGAACTCGTGGGCGAGCTTTGGTGCACTTCGACTGCGAGAACATTCTCGCCCAGGACAAGGTCCTGCAACCGGTCGGCCGGCAGATTGAACTCGAAGTACCTTGTTTCGTCGGCGCCGCTGACGGCTGTTGTGGCTCTGGTACTGTAGCTGACTGCGCCGTTTGGCATATTGTCCCGCATCAACTCTGTTCCATTGAGGTACACTACAACTCCGTCGTCGCGCAGAACGCGGCACGTGAGCGAGGTGGGCATGATGTCGAGCGTGAAGCGATGGCGAAAATAATAGGTGATGAACTTGTCGGTATCGGATGGGCCGAATCCAAGGGTTGTGCGGATGCCCTCGTTGTTGTAACCGAGCGGGCTTGGTCCTGCAGCCCAGAATCCGTCGTAGTATGCCGGGAGCTTCCATGGCGCATCCGTCAGGTCTGTGCCTGCGTCGTTGTATCGCCAAACGGAGCCGCGAGCCACGAGCGTGTTTGTGGACAGGCCCGGCGCGACGACTGTCTGAGCGGTGAGTGTGTTGTCGGCCGTGAAGATTTCACCGGGCACGGGTTCTATTCTGGCCGTCAGGAGATGCGTGCCCAACGATGTCGCAGTGGTATTCCATGGCACGAGGAGATTCGTTTCCCGGGCGGGCTCAAGCATGAGCAACTGCGAAGCCAGCTCCCGGTGGTCTGTGTCATCAGTGACGGTTATTGCAGTCGTTTCGCCGAAATCGCCAAGGTTGGTCAGAACCAAGCTGATGTTTGTAGTCGAGTTTGGCAAAACGAGTCCCGGCACGGTGAACCGTGTGATGGCCAGATCATGTTGAGGTGAGCGAAGAATAACCGTGCGAACAAGGTGGTTGTCTTGGACGGCCGTTTCGCCGGGCACGGGACCGGCCGTTGCGGCCAATTGATATTCTCCCGGGGCCAAGCCGGCGGTGTCCCAGTCAAATGCAACATCCAGACTGGCGGCGGCAGCAAGTGTGACTTCCCTTGCTCCAATCAAGGCGTTGGAGGTGCGATTGCTCAAAGTGAGCGTGAAGGTTTCGGGCGAACCGCCGTTGTTCGTGAGAATCACAGTCACGGGCACGACACTGTTTGTGGGCGCGCGGTCTGGGAACATCCCGACGATGCCGACGTCATGCAACACGGGCGTGAACACAATCCGCATGTTGATGAAGTTGGCAATGTCTTTGAAGGCATTGGTAATTGGAGCTGTCGATTTCTCAAAGCCAAGAAGCGTTGACCCTGTCCACGGCCCTTGGGCATTCTCTTCGGTGAACTCGACGTTGAAATAGTAAAATCCGTCCGGCATCACCACTCCATTGGTGTTTTTGCAATCCCATGTCACCGTATGACTCGTGTGCGACGTCAACGTCGCGCCGGTTGTGCCATCGACAGGCGTGTAGTTTTTCGCGCTCGCCCAAAACTTGTACAGGTACTGCTGCCGGGTGGCCGCTTGACGTTTCAATGTCTTGACAAAATTTCCCTGAGCATCGGTCACCCAAATTGCCAAGACATGGCGCGGCGCATACCGCCCGTTGGCTGTCTTGGTGGTGACCTGAAATGTGGCTTGCCCGGCGGTAGCAGTCGCAGCCACAGCCTCATCCGTGCCCGCACACAAAACAAACAAGACCGCTATTAACAGACCGAGTAGTTTCATGCTTGCATCCCTCGGGATTTCACGCTTTCCGTCCCAAAACCTGAACAGACAGGTTGCTCTTGATTCTGCAATGGCAAGCCTGTTGTTCCTGCACCGTTTCGCATTTGCCGGCCTGAGTCTGAACGAAGCGCGGCCAATTCGCCCAACCAACGGCGCGCAATCGCTCTGGCCTCATCCACAAGTCTCGGCAGGGCATCTGCAACCTCAGGCGTCAGCTCCGTTCCGTAAGCAATCGAGCCCGGCTCCACCCCAATGACAGTGAACCTTGGTTGTCTCTCCGGGCTTAGCAGGCAAAACGCTTCACGCAAACTCAACGAATGAACAGAAAGCAATCCCTGCGATGGGTTATTCCCCGGAGCAAACGCGCCATCGTTGCTGCCGTTTGTTGCGCCGCGCTCTGCAACAAAGTCGGAGTCGAAACAGTACATTGTTCCCGGCGCATGCCCCGCCCTGACCGCATCTAACAGCAAAATGCGTTCGGCCTTGGCAAGGCAGTCAACACCGTGCAGAACCGCCGTGCCAACTTCCACTATGTCCACGCCATCGATGGGCACTGCCTTCAAGAGGCGCACGGCGTGAATTCCCACCCCGTCGTCAGAGCAAAGGAGGTTGCCCAGACCGGCAATAGCAATGGGGGATGCGCACAAAGCAGTCATTTGCCGGGCATCGGTCCGAGTGTGAATACCTTGCGGCCCGCTTCTGCGCGAATAACGTGCGTTGCGCAGTCAAGGCACGGGTCAACGGAGTGTATAACACGCAGCACCTCTATGGGTTGATCGATGTTGTCCACCGGAATCCCGATCAAGGCTTCTTCGAGAGGACCGCGTTGACCCTGGCTGTCCCTCGGCGAAATGGTCCAACAGGTGGGTGTTACGACCTGATACCGCGCGATCTTGCGTTCCTGGACGGCCAGCCAATGCCCCAAAGCTCCCCGCGGCGCTTCGGTCAGCCCCACGGCAGTCCCTTGAACCGGCACTGTGCATGGCGTGTAAGCCCCCGTGTTCAATGGCAGTTCCGAGAGCCAGTCGCGCATCGCGAGAGCCAGTTTCAGCGCTTCCTGGGCGCGTGCGCGGTGGCGGTCCATGACTGAAACGCCGCCCCGGTAATCTCCGTTCACGATCATCCGCGCCAAAGGCCCACACTCGTACGGAACTCCACTGTACCGAGGCGCTTTCAACCACGAATACGCCTTGCCTTTGGGGTTTTCTGGGCGCGTTTCACCAACGGCCGGATTCAGATCATCATCCGCGTCGGCGTACCACGAGTAGCGCACCTGTTCGGTGATTTGGCTCAAATCCAGCGGCTCCGCTTCATCGGAGTCGTTCCGCCGCCGACCCTGGCGAAAGAGCAGCGCCGGTGATTCTGAATTGTCCAATTCAAACGCGCCGAAAGCGAGCAGGTTGCCGTAGCCACGTCCCAGCAAGAGGTACTCATCAAACACCGAAGCGACCAGTTCCACATCCGGGATGTAGACATTGCCGATAAACTGTATCAACTCCTCCAAGTACTTGCTGAAAAGGTCTCTTTGCTCAGCCGACGCCACGGCAGTGAAGCCACCGGGAATGAAAGCGGGCGTGTGCGGGAGCCGCCCGCCGAAAATTGCGCCCATTTCATGGGCGTTTCGGCGCATGGCTATTGCCGTGCGGAAATGATCGCGCAAGCGCGAGGCCGTCGCTGAATCCAAACGGTTGCCAGCGCGCCACCCCGGCAGCCAAGGAGCCACAGGAAGCGCGGAAACGTAGTCAGGAAGTGACAGAAAGTAAAAATGCAGTATATGCGATTCCAAATAGCACGCGCCATGGACAAGATTGCGCAAGAGGCGTGATGCAGTGCGCGCCGGTGTGTCACCACCCACGCCGCACACCTGGTCCAGGACCAAAACCGACGCCATGGCGTGCGAAGTCGGACAAACACCGCAGATTCGCGATGTTAGAATGGTGGCGTCGCGCGGGTCCCGCTGTTCGAGAATCTTCTCGAACCCGCGGAACAGCGTGCCGGTGGCAAATGCATCAACCACCTGCTGAACACCACGCACGGTCTCCACCTTGACTTCCACCTTGAGGTGACCTTCGATGCGCGTTACCGGGTCAATTGCAGCGGTGAGTACAGGCATACTTGGCCTTGTTACATGCTCTTGTTGTTGTTCTCAAAGTCACGAAATCAGACCCCACATCCCACTTCTTGACCGCAAGCCGCAATCTCGTCTGTGCGATCATCCCGAATACGGCTCGTAAAATGACTTGGGCCCTGGAAACTCCTTCTCCACACAACCGTGGCACGGAGCGTTCACCCCAATGCACCAATGCGCCGCATGCGGCTGGGGCGGTACAGCCCCCGCAATGCCGTTCCACGCCGCTTCACAGCGCGCCCTCGTAAACGGGCCGCGGCACCCAAGTTGTTCAAGGCAGTGCCCGTCTTCACCAAACTGCCGGGCAATTGGAACACCGTGAAGCCCAGGGTTTCGCGGACATTTGTCGTGCAGAATCGCCGGAGCACTGCTCCCGTCGAATTTCGCAGCGTAAAGTGCAATCGGACGGCTGTTTTCGTCCAACTGGATCGTCTTCCCGAGAAGCAGTTGCACGATGACCCAAACCACCCAGTCAGGGTTTGCAGGGCAACCGGAGACATTGATCACAGGCCGCCCCGTTAGTGTCTGCACTCCGACAGCCTGTGTTGGATTGGCACCCGCAGCAGGAATGCCGCCAAAAGCAGCGCACGTCCCCACACTTACGATCTTTGCCGCACGCGCCGCACACTCCTGCACCACCTCCTGAAAAGTCACCTCACGCCCGCGCCACGAATACGCTATGCATGCGCGCCCCCCGAACGCCAGGGGAACAGCGCCCTCGACCACCAAGACATAGCCGCCGGCTTTCTGCGCCTCGAGAAGAGATGCAACCGCATCCTCACCCGCCGTGGCCATCAGAGTTGGGTGAAAAACCAGATTGACGGCCTCCGCGGCGACAGCTTCCACAGATGCCGGCTCACCGATTCGATCGGAAATGAGGTTCAACAAGGAGATCGAACAGCCGGTGCAACTGCTCCCCTGAAGCCAAACCACAGTTGGCGCATTTGGATTCGCCAAAGCTTTCCGCAGCAGACCCAAACCCGCCGCATCCAAACCCAGCGCAGCCGCTGTCAATTGGCAGTACCGAAAGAACCTCCGACGCGTGATGACAGAACTCATGATTTTGGCCGGCTCAATCTAGTTGCTCGGCCATTGGGCTCGCAAGCCCGGCGTATTGTAGCCCATAACTGCGACGCCGCAAATCTACGCGCCCGGCCCGCTGCAGCACCCGCACCACCAAAAAATTTCCGCTTGCGCAAGGGTGACTTCGCGCTAGACTGCGCTTTCACTTGGGCTGAACGGGTCCACCGGGAACGGTGGACTTTTCGTTTCGGCACCGAACTTAATAACAAAAGTGAAGATTTTCAGCGGAAACTCAAATCGGCCACTGGCAGAGGCAATCTGCAGGTCCGTCGGCATTGACCTTGGTCGGTGCATAGTCTCACAGTTTCCCGACGGCGAGACTTTCGTGAAAATCGAGGAAAACGTTCGCGGCGAGGACGTCTTTGTAGTTCAATCCTCCAGCCCGCCCAGCAACCAGCATTTGATGGAGCTGTTCATAATGATGGACGCGCTGAGGAGGGCGAGCGCGTGGCGGATTACAGCCGTGATCCCGTTCTATGGCTATGCCCGCCAGGACCGCAAAGACCAGCCAAGAGTCCCAATCACCGCAAAGCTGGTCGCAAATCTCCTGGTCGCTGCCGGAGCAAATCGGATTCTCACCGTTGACCTGCACGCGCAGCAGATTCAGGGGTTTTTCGACATTCCGGTCGATCATCTGTACGCGGCTCCTGTGATGTACGAGTACATCCGCGAAAAAGACATTCCAGACCTCGTCGTTGTCAGTCCCGACATCGGAGGAATCAAGATGGCGCATGCCTATGCCCAAGTGCTTGGAGCGTCTCTTGCAATCGTCGCAAAACGCCGCACCAGCCCGGTGGACGTCGAGTCGATGACTCTTATAGGCGAGGTTGCAGAAAAGAACGTTCTGATGGTGGACGACCTGACAGAGACCGCAGGAACGCTGACGGCCGCAGCCAGCATGCTCAGAGAACGCGGCGCCAAAAAGGTTTACGCCTGCGTCTCCCACACCATCCTGAGCGGACTCGGCATCGAACGGCTCCAAAAATCAGTAATTGACGAATTGATCACAACTGATACAGTTTACCGCCCTGCCATTGATGGTGTGCGGATTGTTACCAGGTCGGTGGCAGGCATGTTGGGCGAGGCGATCAAGCGAATCCACACGAATTCCTCGGTCACCTCGCTCTTTGAGTTCCGAGGCGCCAGAATCGGATGAACCGGCGTTCGAGGAACAGTTTGTGTTGAAAGACGAAGATGAAAGCAATACCTCTGACAGCGTTTCCGCGAGTTGTGAGCGGGCGAAACGGAGTCAAAAAACTCCGCGCCAACAAACGCGTGCCTGCTGTCATTTACGGCCGCTGTCGCTCCGAACCGCAGAACCTCGAGCTGAAACAGAAGGAAATCGAGGACCTTATCGAGCATTCTGTGTCCGAGAACGTCCTCATAGACCTGAAGATTGAGGGTGACACTGCGCCGAGCCGGCTGGCGCTGTTGCGCGAAGTGCAGCATCATCCCGTCACGGGCAGAGTTCTGCACGTGGATTTGCACGAAATCGGCGAACAGGAGCGTGTGACCGTCATGGTGCCGGTGGAAACAACCGGCGAGGCAGTCGGCGTAAAAACAGGCGGCGGCGTTCTTGAACACGTGCTGTTCACACTCAAAGCCCGCGGCTTGGCAAAGGATATACCAGAGATAATCACCGTCGATGTGTCACACCTCGACATTGGCCAGGCGATACATATCGGCGACATAACCCCTCCGCCAGGCGTGGAATTGGTCGGCGACAAACAGATCACTGTCATCGCTGTGTCAGCCCCTGTCTCCGAAGCCGAGGAAACCGCAGCCGAGGCTGCAGCCGCAACCGAACTGGCCGAACCCGAGGTTCTTCGCGAGAAGAAAGAAGAGGCGCCTTCCGAAGAAGAAGCAGCCGAAAAGGGTGCCACGAAGGCGGCGGCAAAAGGCGGCGAGAAAGCTCAGGAAAAGGCAGCGGAGAAAAAGCCGGAAAAGGCCAAGTAACTCTCTTGTTGGCTTCGGACCTGAGTTTGACTCCAAGTGTGCGCCCGATGCATGGAAGGCTGCTATCTCATCGCCGGTCTGGGCAATCCGGGCGCTGCATACGTGCGAACCCGGCACAACGCCGGTTTCATGGTCGTCGAAGAATTGGCGCAAAGATGGGGTGCAAGTTGGCGGATGGAAGACCGGTTCAAGGCGCGCATTTGTCTGGCCGCGCACGAGGGGCTGCGATGTCTGCTTTGCCAGCCTTGCACCTATATGAACAATAGTGGCGAGGCAGTGTCTGCGGTGGTCCGATACTACCAAATCGGTCTGGACAGATTGCTGGTTGTTGTGGATGATGCCGACTTGCCACTTGGGGAGTTGAGAATTCGACCCAAAGGTGGCACCGGCGGCCATCACGGGCTGGAGTCGGTTGTGCAGCATCTCGGGACGCATGATTATGCGCGCCTGCGTCTGGGAATAGGCAGACGCCCCGAAACCGGGCGCGACATTACCAATCATGTGCTCGGCGCAATCAGCCCGGAAGAAACGCCGGCGTTCCAGGGCATGGTGCAACGCGCTGCAGATGCCGCAACCTGCTGGCTCAAAGATGGAATCAAGACGGCAATGAACAGATTCAACGGACCGGGTGCCGGATCGGTCCCTGAACAAAGGAAGACAGAGTGAAAAGGTACGAAGGATTGTTTATTTTGAAAACCTCTGCCGAAGAGGAAACGATCAAAGATATCATCGACAATGTTTCGGCTGAAATCGCCGCGCAGGGCGGCAAGGTCGAAACAGTGCAGAAAATGGACAAGCGCCCGTTTGCGCGAGTGGCAAACCGGCGATACAGCTCCGGTTATTACGTCAATATCATCTTCAACGCGCCACCGGAAGCAATCGCCACACTCCGCTCGCGATTCGTGCTGAACGACGACGTTTTCCGAGTGATTTTCACCGTCGCGCCGCCGCCACAGCAGGCAAAAGCCGCTTGATCAACCAGTAATTCAACCCAACCTCAAGCGTATGGCCGCCAACTTCAACAAGGTTATCCTGGTGGGCAACCTGACCCGCGACCCGGAGGTGCGTTACACCCCAAAAGGCGTCGCTATCGCCAAAGTCGGTCTCGCCATCAACCGCGTATGGCGAACAGAAACCGGCGAACAGCGTGAGGAAACAACGTTTGTCGATATCGACGTCTTCGGCCGCACCGCTGAAATTGTCGGCCAATACTTGCGCAAGGGAAGTCCCGCACTGTTCGAGGGACGGCTCCGGCTGGACACATGGGAAGACAAACAAAGCGGGCAAAAAAGAAGCAAACTCACCATTGTTGCCGAGACCGTGCAGTTGCTCGGTGCTCGGCAGCAGGGCGAAGGCACACCGGCATCCCAGCCGCAGCAGGCAGGCCTGCAATCGCCCGTCCCGGAACCAAGCGCACCGTCAGCACCAAACAGTTCCGAACCCTTGCCGCCCGAAGAAGACGACGTGCCGTTCTGAAGTTTTCAAGAAACAATCTACTACCCGGAAAGTTTATGGCCAAAACCGAAGTAATTCTCACTCATAACATCATAGGCTTGGGCGCCGAATCCGACCAGGTCAAGGTCGCTGCAGGCTACGCCCGGAACTACCTCATCCCTCGCGGCCTCGCGATTCCCTTAACCGCGGCAAACAAGAAACGGTTCGAAGCACTCCAAAAACGCCGCGCCGAACGCGAAGCCCAAGAGCTCAATACAATGGCCGAGTTGGCCCAGTCTGTCTCCAAGTTGCTGCTCAAGATCACCGTCAAAACCGGTGCCGATGGCAAGATGTTCGGCGCTGTCACCGCCGGCACAATCGCAGACGAACTCAAGCATCAATACGACGTCACACTCGACAAAAAGAAGATTCACCTCGAAAGCCCAATCCACACTCTCGGCGAACACGAGGTCGAGCTCCGACTCCATCCAGACGTGACGTCCAAACTCAAAGTGCTCGTCGAAAGCAGCACGCCCCTCGAATTGCCTGCTGCCGCCCAGCCTGGCCCGGCGAAAGGAGCCCAGCAGCCGGAAGCCGCTGCCAAACCAGCAAAGCCAGCTCGCGAAAAGAAGGAGAAAACCACGGGCGCTGCCAAGGGCCAGCCTGCCAAAGAACCCAAGCAGCGAACCGCCAAAGAGCCAAAGGCCAAAGCTCCAAAAGAGCCCAAGCCAGCCGGAAAAAAGCCGAGCCAAAGAGCCCGACCGCACCTGCAGACGCAGGACAAAAGTGACCCTGCCTGACGGCTTCGCCCGCGCGCTTGGCCCAAAAATCTCCGCGGGATAAAGGTTCCCGCCCACATGTTTCGCAGCCCGGCTTGGCCGGAACCAAAGCCGGTGAATGCTCGGGCGCCGGCCTTGCGTGATCGTAACTCGTGTATGCTCGGTCGCCGGATTGAGGCAATATGGGGACAAGTGCGCAGTTCACTTCCACATATCTGTGGACCAGCGGGATTCCCGGCTTACCCGAGTTCCTCCGGGATTTCTTTCATCGGCCCCATCCAACGCAATTCGCGTTCGATGTCGTCGTGCATTTTGTACTTCTTGGACACCTCGGGAAGCTTTGCGCCGCGGACATCGATATTGGCGAGGTCGGCCTGGCCAAGGCCGGCCCTTGCGCAAAAGGCAAGGTACCGCAACCCACTGCGGGTCAATCCCCATGGCTTCGAGGGCAACGCGATCGGCTGCGACGTAATCTGTGGAAGCAATAGCAATGCGTGATGGGACGGCACTGCCGCTGCCGGGGCCGTTGCCTTCCATGCCTTCCCAGCCATCGAGCACTGCCAGACCCCAACAAGGTTGAAGCCGCTGGGCGGTCAGCGCAATGTCAACGTGGGTTTGTCGAACACCCCCATGGTAAAGGCGCTTGTCATTCCACCGTGGGGTTTCCTTCTGCGCGCTGTGCAGGGGCGCGCCGAGCGACATGTTCTTGATTGACAGAGTGGCCACGACAGTGTTGTGCGTCTTGAGTATTGCCGAGGAAATGACGTAGGCCTCGGGGTCCAGCAGCCGCGCCGCAAGGCGGACCTGCACCATGTGCAGATCGCCGTCCAATATCGTGTGGGTCTTGTACTGTCCTTCTTCGTTGAGGTCCACAAGTTGCACCTTCAGAGGCTTGTGTTCAGAAGCAAGCCCCGCATACCCAAAATGATCAAATCCTTCCGTGGTGAACCCGGCTGAGGATTCGGCTATGATCACCGGCCCTTTGAATCTCGGAGCAAGAAAATCAAGGATGCCATGAAGAGCATCGACATGCGTTGACGCCAATTGGTTTGAAGTGCTCACGATGTTTGGTTTGATAACAACGTGTTTCTTGGTGGCAAGCACAGGCATGATTTGGTCTTCGATCGCCGCCAAAGCATCGCTGATGCTCTGCCGCCTGCTTGCGCCTTTTATCACTGAGACAGAAGAACGGCGAACCTGGGCGCCAGACCACTGTCCCGAGTCGGTCTTCACTTGGTCGTCTCCAGACCGCAACAGGGTTGTGGACCCGGCAAACGCCGCTGCGGTCCACAGAAATCCGCGCCGAGAAACTTTCGGGATTTGAGTATTCATATGAATCAGAAGAATGTTGATGGTTGCCTGGCCACAAAAACATCACGAATGCGTCTTTTGTTTGTCTATGACTTGCCCGAGACGCCAACCGAGGTGCATTTGTCTGTCAAACCGGTGTGCTCTTTGCAACACTTGGTGTGGCGTCGGTTGCCCGAAACCAGCATATTTCGCAGCCCGGCGTAGCCTGAACCAAAGTTGCCTGATGGGCACCGAGCCGGCGGCTGCGACCGTTGATGAACGCTGTGCTGTTGAACATTGGACGCTGGGCGTTTCCGATCGGTTCACGGAATGGGACGTCTGTCCGGGAACGTTAAACGTGCGACGCTCAACGTGGAACGTTCAAAGGATTTACTGCACCAATGATTGCTCAATTCGAGGCCGCCCAAAGGCGGGACTGCAAAAC
>JARYMD010000088.1 GCA_029907285.1 Verrucomicrobiota bacterium
GGCCCCGGCAATGAGCGATGCCCTTGCAGCTTGGCAGCGGCTTCCTCGTCCACCACAACTGTGCATCGCGGATGCAACTGAAGCGCCGTTGCCGAGATCATCGCCGTGATTGGCCCTTCAACCGCCTTCGCCACAATATCCGCCTTGTGACTGCCGGTGGCCAAGACAAGGCACCGTCGGCATTCCAGTATCGTCCCGACGCCCATCGTGATCGCCCGACGCGGCATTTTGGTCGGGTCCGGAAACAACGGTGCGTTCTGTGCAAGGGTGACTGGCGACAGCGCTTTGACCCGCGTTCTTGACCTCAGCGCTGAGAGCGGTTCATTGAATCCGATATGACCCGCGCTGCCGATGCCCAGCAACTGAAGGTCAATGCCGTTGCATTGCCGGATTCTGTCCTCGTATCGTTGACACTCAGCGTCGAGGTCCGCCGCCAGACCGTTTGGAAGATGCGTGTTACGCCTGTCGATGTTGACCTTGCTGAACAGGTGATGATTCATGTAGTAGCGGTAAGAACAGGGATCGTCAGGGCCAAGGCCAACGTACTCGTCCAGGTTGAAAGTGCGGCACAACGAGAAATCCAGTGGGTCTTCTGCGCGCCGATGCATCTCGACAAGCCGCGCGTACACCGTCTCCATCGTGCGCCCTGTAGCGAGGCCAAGCACAATGTGCGGATTGGCTCGAAGCTCCTGCGCTATGATCTGGGCCACCAGATCAGCAGCAGCGTCCGCGTTGGGTCTGATGATAACTTCCACACGTGCACTTAAACACGGCGAGTCGCCGCTTGCAAGTTCTCGCCGCGAACAGAGTGTTGGCCCGGAAACCCACCGGATTCAACGCTCATCCCACCGCGGATGTCACCCTGACCCGGAAACCTCACCGGAATCAAGCTTTGGGTGTCTTGGTCTGGTCAGGCGGTGAGATTTCCGGGTTGGAGGCGAAGTTCAGGAAGAAAAGTCATTCCGAACGCAAGCGATTTCCCAATCAGCTTGCGGCTGGGGCGCGTTGCGCGGTTGAACTTGCCGGGTCGTCTGCCTTGAACAGTTCGAGAAGCTTGTCGCGCCGGAACGCGAATATGCGGTCGAGGTCTCTGTGCACAAACAGGTTGTCAATCAAAGCTCCACCCCAGACGGCGTATTGGACATGGTCGATCACCTGCGTATGCCCTTGTTGTTCGGCAAAGCGATGGTCGTGAATCCATGCTCTGTACGGGCCGCGTCGCTGCTCATCGACAAAGCGCGATGGCGGCTCCCACACGGTGATTTCGCTTCGCCAACGAAATGGCACGCCGTGAAGCCGAATGCGATAATCGATCAAACGTCCGACTTTCATTTCGATGGGCAAAGAGGTGAGGATTTCGAACTTCAACCATGTGGGCGTGAGCACTTCAAGGTTGCGCGCGTCGGCAAAAAATGCAAAGACCTCTTCAAGCGGTCGGGGCAGCCAAACCTCGGCGTGCAAATGTCGGAAACGCATGGCTTAATGTGGACGCGGAGGAATTCCCGCGCAAGCGCAGACTCAACAAAACTCGAACCGCGCCGATGACAGTCGCGCTCGGTTTTAACAGTCACGACAGCTCGAACAACCGTTTTTTCGGCACGGGTTAGAACTGCAACGCGCGTTTTGGTCATTGACCGTATGCGTTCGATAATCGGCCAAGCCCGGAATGAAGCGTTGGCTCGCCGGAGCCGCCGAACGTAATGTAATCCGGTCTGCTATCGAGCTTTCGTTTCAACTCGTCAAGAAGGGCGTCGCCCGGCACCCTTCGCAAATTGTCCTGTTGTTAACAGCACCAAAGTGCAGGCGTGCTGGACCTCCTTTCCGCGCCGGCGGAGTTGGTCGGCAAGGTCGGGGTTCTCAGTCCCCGGATTGAAAATGACCCGGCGCGCGCTGCAATTCAACAACTCATCGGCAATAGGCTTCTGGTTTCTCGGTGACAGGTACACCGTGACCGTGTCCAGCGGCACCGGGATTGCGCTTAACGAAGGCCACACGCGCAAACCGTCCACCTCGGCCAGGGCCGGATGCACCGGATAAACCGCATGCCCTTTTTGGCGCAATAATTGCACCGCTTTGAAGCTGTAACGGTCTGGCTTGTTGCTCGCGCCCAATACTGCCACGTTCATTGGTTGTTTTAAGGTTCTGCGGCGTTTTGGCGTCCAAGTCGCACTTCTCCCTGCTTCCGCGCACTTGGCGGGTGTGAATTTGGCAACGGCGAACGCCGGGCAATCAGCACTTCTTCATGCTGGCCTTCGGCAATCTCCACCGAAAAGCCGTTGGTTGACAGCCGCTTTCGAAAATCTGAAAAGCGGCTTGGCGGATGCGGATGGGTTCTACCCTCTGCTTTGTGGATGGCATCCATCAGAGCAAAGCCGCTTTCCGAGAAATCTGCCAAGACGAGCTTTCCACCGGGTTTGAGCACGCGGCACATTTCGTCCATGACACGCTCTGGATCGCTCAAGTGATGAAATGCGTTCCATGACGTGACCGCACCGAAGCTGGCGTCGGGCCATGGAAGCCGCTGAGCATCTGCGAGCACGAATCTGATCCGGTCATGAACGCCGTTGTAAATGGCTTCCAATTTCGCACAACGCTGTTCATCAGCGTTGATGTCAACCGTGACGAGCTGCGCCACGCGACGCGCGAGTTGAATTGCGAACCGCCCTTTGCCTGTGCCGATATCCAGCACGCAGCCTTCCAAGGGAAGAGCCTTGTCGAGCACGAACTGCACACTGGCGTCCGGGTCGAAACCGAAACCTTGGTGCACGGCGTTGCGGGCGAGCAAGGCTGCGTGGTTGGCCTCTATTTCTTCGGCGGTAAACTCCACGGGCCAAATGCGCTGCCGGTCGCCGTCACGGCTTTTCATTCACGGAACACCACGGTCTGATCAGATATTTGCCTCGGGCGGAATGTTGAGCTTTTCCTTGGGCAGTTTCTTGAACGTGATGAACCAATCCATGGCATAGGCATCCGGGTCCGGTTTTTCCATTCGCTCCTTGGCTGTGCCACATGAGCCTGGGGGTGGGACAATAACATCGTCACCGGGCTGCCAATCGGCAGGCGTTGCAACTCCGAACTTGTCGCTTGTTTGCAGCGCGAAGAGCAGCCGTTTGAGTTCTTGGAAATTGCGGCCGTTCGAGAGCGGGTAATAGAGAATGGCGCGGATTATGGATTTGGGATCGATGACAAACACGGCGCGGACGGCCTGCGTGTCACTTGCGCCCGGCTGCAGCATGCCGTATGTCTTTGCCACGTCCATCTTGATATCGGCGATGACGGGGAATGTGATCTCAACGTTCGCCATGCCCTTGTACTTGATTTTTTCCTTGATGGTGCGGAGCCATGCGATGTGCGCGTAATGGCTGTCAATCGAGAGGCCAACCAGCTCGCAATTCAGTGCTTTGAATTCCGGCTGCATTTTGGCGAACGTCATGAATTCGGTCGTGCATACCGGGGTGAAGTCTGCCGGGTGACTGAACAGGATGACCCATTTCCCCTGATAATCTTTTGGGAAATCGATTGGGCCCTGGGTTGTGTGTGCTTTGAAGGCCGGCGCGGGTTCGCCGATCAACGGGATTCGCGCTGCCGGGATCGTTTCGGGGGTTGATTGTGTTGTATTCATGTTGGTCTCTTTTCTGTCCAGTTGACGGGCTTTGTCTTGGTTTGCAATTATAGTGCCAGCACCTGCAAAAAAGTTACAGAACATTTGATTTCTGATGGGTTCGCCGGCGCGCTCGGGCTGGCTTGCAAAACCTGCCTTTTCAACAATTGCCAGCTTTTTCAGGGTTGCACGCAGCGTGTTCACCGCCAGCAGCGCACAGTGTTTGTGGTCGGCCGGCAGGTTGCCGACGGCGGCCTCCACCCGGGCAGGTGTGATGGAAAGGGCCTCTCTGATCGTCTTGTTCTCGACCAGCGACGCGGCAGCCGCGCCGCACGCTATCGAAGCTCCACAGCCGTCGGTGGTAAAGGCAGCCCTGACTATGCGCCCGGCGCAGATTGCCAGCCAAAACTCCATCGTGTCACCACAAGGACCGGTGACACGCGCGTTGGCGTCAGCTCCCTTCAGCGGGCCGAAGCTGGCTGGGAGGGTTCTGGCGCCTGCTTTGAGAAGCTTTGCGAGATGTTGTTCCATAGCTGGATTATCGCTTGGGCTGCCGGCCCGCGGCCATGCTCAACCACGGTCTGACATTTGCGCTGCGCATCTGTCACGGCTGGGTCGTAAGGAATGCGGCCTGCGACAGTTGCTCCCAGTTCGGCAGCTCTGCGCTCGATTTTATCCGTCAATCCGGGGTTCAAATCGCATTTGTTGACACACACAAAGGACTGGATTTTGAAGTGCCGTGCCAGAGCGAGTATCCTCTCGAGGTCATGCTCGCCCGACGGGGTGGGCTCCGTAACGGCCAGCATCATGGAAACGCCGGTCAGACTGGCGATGACCGGGCACCCAACCCCTGGTGGACCGTCGATGAGCGGGAGTTGACGGGCGACGCCGCGTGCGATTTCCAAAGCCTTTTGGCGAACCATGGACGCGAGCTTGCCTGAATTTCCGTGGCCTGGCCGAAGCCGGGCGTGGACAAGGGGTCCAAAACGTGTATCTGACACATACCACTCTCCGCTGTCGGCAGGGCTCAGATCGATTGCATTCTCCGCACAAAACTCCGCGCACACACCGCAACCTTCGCACGCGAATTCGTCAATACGGAATGTCCGCGCCACACGGCCGTTGCCGGGGCCGTCGAAGAAGATGGCATCGAATCGGCACAGCTCTTCGCACTTGCCACAGGCAACACAATGGCCCGACTTGATTCGAGCGCGCAAACCACCGGAAAAGGCTTCGCGTCGCCGCACTCGGGGCCCCGTAACCAACGGCAGATTCGATGCGTCAACGTCACAATTCGCCAACACGGGTTTGTTGGCCAGCGCAGCCAGCGAAGCTGCCACGGAGGTCTTTCTGGTGCCGCCTTTGCCGCTCGCAACAGCGAGTTTCATCAGGCGTCGCCGGGTTTGTCAGTTTGGCTTGGTGCTTGTTGTGGTGCCAATTGATCTATGCGTTGCCGAATTGCGTTCAGCATCCGTTCAAGGAATCCGGCTTGTTGGCGCAGTTGATCAATCTCGTTTTCCGGGGGCACGGAAGTCCATTGGCCGGGCTGACCCCAGCCAGCCCAACCTGCGGCGGCACGTTGCCAGCCGGTCAAACCGGTGGCGTAAAACCAATGCCGCCAGCCTCGGCCGCCTCGGCCTCCGCCGCGTCCCCAACCACGACCGAACCCGAATCCGGGTCCGCGATTCATGTAGCCCGGGGCGCCAAACCCCGCGCAATAGCCGGCAGCTCTGCCGGTCATTGGTCCATGGCCCCAAGGGCCTGTTCGATCTCCCATTGGCATAGCGATTCTCCTTTCCTCAAACAGCTTTGTTCTCGTTTGCGTTCTCGGTTGAATCCGTGTGTGTCTGTGGAGGCAGGGTTTCTTGCTGCATCTGACCTTGTCTGCGACCGCTTCGAAAACAGCGGCCGCGCCCGCCGCGGTGCCCATCTTGGCCGTGGCCAGTGCCTCGGCCGCGTCGTTGTCCACCTCCGCAGGGTCCCATGCCTCTGCCCGCTGGTCCTTGCCCGAGTGGACCTGTTCCATCGCCCATAGGTGTCATATGCATGTATCCTTTCCTTCGGCAGTTTTTTTATCACCAATGACCCCGCACATCTGGTTGATCAAGCGCTGCCAACTTGCCCGCAAGAAAATCCCTGACAGCCTGATCAACAGTGCCGTTTTCAGCGGAATAGACTTTGATGTTGGCCGCTTGCAGAGCGTTCAAGGCTTTTGGGCCGACGTGGCCCGTAATGACAACCTGCACGCCGTGACGAGCGAGCGTTTGTGCGGCTTGCGTGCCCGCGCCTTGAGCTGCATTTGCACCTGCAGAGTTGTCAATTGCCATTTGCTGGCCATTTTCAGTATCGACTATCCGAAAGAACCGCGCCCGGCCAAACCTTGGGTCCAAAAGCGCGTTCGGTTCCTGCCCTTGTGCTGTAATCGCAATTTTCATGTGGAATGGCTCATTGCCCCGGGTTATGACAATCATGGCCGTGTTTATGGCCGTGACCGTGGTCGCACCTTGGAGTTCCGCCGGCCAGCTTCCCATCAAGAAATGCTTGCACAAGGTTTTCGGCAGTTTCATCTGCCGAGCCCACGTGAACCGCAATCCCTTGCTGTGCGAACAGGTCGAGCGCGCGCGGCCCCATGCCGCCGGCGATGACTACATCGACACCCTGTTCATGAAGCCAACGAGGCAAAACCCCGGGCGCATGCGGCGGAGGAACAGCCTTGGTTTGATTAACGATTTGCTTCGAAGCGGGGTCGGCTACGATCAGGGCAAATTCCTCGCAATGGCCAAAATGCCCCGACAGACGTCCACCAGTCAACGGAATGGCGATTTTCATGATCAAATCAAACTGTCTTTCTTCGGCTCGTTATGGTTGCTTAAAGTTCTGTTGGCTCCCTCCGGATTCACATGACCCCGGCGCAGGCGGTGCCGCCGACAACAACCGCGGCCGCCTATCCCGCTCCAACAACCAGGCATGCGAAACTGAGGCTGCCAAAGCCTCCCACAGGAAAACGCTTTCAAAACCTCCTCGATGTCCCCGCACAAGTGCCGCTCAACGCGCACACCATTCGCTTCCAGCTCCTGCAGCAGCGATTCAGACACCGCAGCGCAGAGAAGCACGTCAACCCCCAGCTCGGCCACCTTGCGTGCAAGTTCGCTGGACGAAAGCTGACCCAGCAAAAGCTCGCTTCGCCCGATCTCTTCCCCGCGGCGGCGTGTTACTACCAGCAGGCGCACCGCGGCATCGAGCACCGGCGAGATGCGGCCGTTGGAAACTGGCAAGGCAACCGTCACGCCGGTTTCTTAGGCAAAATCCATGCCAACCCCAAACCGCGGACCAAGTGGCGCAGATCAAACCAAGAGTCTTGATGATGCATGGTTCTGCCACGCAAGGCTTTGCCAAACAAACCTGCGCCTGGTATGGCGCGACTGTTTACGAAAAACCGCGGTGTGAATGCTTCGCTGGCGGCTTGCGTTTTGCCGGTGTGATCCTGCCGAACAGTTGCAATATGCGATGAATGGGCTTGCAGGCGCATTCGCGGTGGATGATTCTCTCAGCCATGACTGCCCGTCCATGGGGATTTCCGCATGCGCTGGTCGTTGCTATGCGACAGGCCGCTTGTGTTGCAGTGCTTGCCGCGTTTTCTCAAGCCCCCACTGCAGGTCTGCTGGATGATCTGGCCAAACCACAAAACGGAAGGTCGCGCCGTGTCACTTCAACCATGCGCGTTGGTGAAGTGCGCCGAGGCGGCGGCGAGGTGAAACTGAATCCGAAAGCCGAGCCGCGCGGTGACCGTGACGAATCAAGCAACTGGGACAACTTCAGGGTGCCCGCCGGCGCAACGCATGTTCTCATGGACGAGCGCGGTCCGGGCGTGATCACGCATATTTGGATAACGTTCCTTGGACCGGAACCGCAAGATTGGGCAAAGCAGGGCTCAGCCAATCATCAGGAAATGCTGTTGCGTATGTACTGGGACGGCAATCCGCGGCCGGCTGTTGAAGCACCGTTGGGCGATTTTTTTGCGAACTGTTTCGGGTTGCGGCGCGAGGTGATCAGTCTGCCGGTGATTGTTGAAGATGCAGACTCGTACAACTGTTTTTGGCGAATGCCGTTCCGGAAATCAGCGCGGATCGAGATCGAGAACCAGAGCGACAAACCGATCAGCCTGCTCTACTACAACATTGACTGGATTCAGCTCGACAGCCTGCCCAAAGACACGCCCTATTTCCACGCCCAGTATCGGCAGGAGTACCCGGTCAAATCTGGGCAGGACTACGTCGTGCTCGAAACCACAGGCAAAGGGCATTACGTTGGAACCGTCTTGGCTGTCCGCACCCGCAGCCCGTCGTGGTTCGGAGAAGGAGACGAAAAAATCTACATCGACGGCGAGCCGAAGCCGTCCATTTGGGGCACAGGCACCGAAGATTATTTCCTGTCGGCATGGGGCTTGAAAACGACCAGCACACCGTATTTCGGCGTCCCGTGTTTTGACCAATGGGGGATCATCGGCGGCCACACATCCGCCTACCGATGGCATCTGAATGACCCGATAGTCTTCAACAAGGGCATTAAGGTTACTTTTGAACACTTTGGATGGATATCTCCGGATGAAAACCCCGAGGCCAGGTCAATGAGCTGGAACGAGCGCGAAGACGATTACGCCAGCGTCGCTTTCTGGTATCAGACAGGCCAGAGCACGTTTGATGCCCGGGCGCCTCATGCGCGCGAGCGGCGCCTGCCCAGCCTCGAGAGAGTGATCGCCTACGCGCGCGACTTCGCAGATGCAAAGCATCACGGCAACGGCTCGGTTGCAATCCAGCAACTGGACCTTTACGAGGGCCCGCAGCTTCTGTACAAACCCACAGGCCCCGAGAACGCATGGCTCGAGATTCCATTTGAAGTCAAAAGGAAAGAGCCACTGCGCTTGCTTCTCAATCTGACCAAGTCCTACGACTTCGGCATTTACCAGGCATACCTTGACGGAGTGAAACTTGGAGAGCCTTTCGACTGCTACAGCCCGAAAGTCGTCAACGAAGAAGTGCATTTGCTAGATTTCTGGCCCGACCCGGGCCGGCATGTGGTCCGACTCGAGTGCACGGGCAAAAACCCGGTGTCGAGCGGCTGGTACTGCGGATTGGAATCGGTCAGGCTCCGCGAGCGCCGTCCACGGGTTGAAGCGATGGGCCACGACCGCGACAAGGACTGGCGAAAATCGCCGATTTTGTACCGTTAGCAAAGCTCCTCCCCAGACCGGCCAAGCGTGTGGTGCCGCGATGCGCCACTGGTGCTCGCCGTTCCCTGTGTCCTGCCCGCCTCGCCAAAATGTGGCCCCAGCGCGGCCAACTCCGGTCCTCTGCAAAGGAAGGCCCTTGCAAATGAATTGTTTCAGCACGTGTGTGCTGCCGCACACGGGCATCCAAAAGCGCCGTAAGACAAAGTGCCAGGCTCGATGTTTCCCGGGAATTGCGAATAGAGTGCCAGGCACGGTGTTCGATGTTCAGAATTTTGATTTGGAAGTGACTTTGGCAGGCGAATCCATATAACACAGATCGAAAGCACGGAACTGTTGTCGCACCATGAATGTATCGATTATTCTGGCTCACCCATCACCGGGCAGTTTCAATCATGCGATTGCAGCGATCGCACGCGCCAAGCTTGTGGCGCTTGGCTGCAATGTCTGGTGGCATGACCTGTACGCCGAAAGATTCGATCCGTGTCTTCCAGCAGGCGAGATTCCTCGGGACGCGCAGCTTCCACAGAATATCGCCAGGCACATCGAGGAAATTACCACAGCCGACGGCATCGTGATTGTACACCCGAACTACTGGAGCCGGCCGCCGGCGATACTGTGCGGCTGGGTTGATCGCGTCTTGCGAGCGGGCCGGGCTTACACATTTGTGCCCGACGGGAAAGGCGGCGGCAAGCCGGTCGGTCTTCTCAGGGCGCGTGCGGCTTTGGTAATCAACACTGCGAACACGCCGCAGGAAAAGGAGGTTGAATTGTATGGTGATCCACTGGACAACTTGTGGCGCAAGGTGGTGTTCGGCCTGTGCGGTGTGCCGGTTGTCGAGCGGCTTGTTTTTACCCCTGTTATAACCAGCACATTGGCCCAGCGGCAGACATGGCTCAGCATGGCAAACGAAGCTGTTGATCGGTGTTTCAACACTGCGACCAGGTGACGAAGTCCAGCCCGGAAATCCCGTCGGCTCATCAGCAAGAGGCACCGAAAGCTTCGTTTTGGTGAGATTTCCTCAAGCCCTGCAATGGAATGTCGGCATTGTCTGGGCAAGGCGTCTTGCATGACAAGGAGCCGAGAAGTTATTCTTGCCTCATGTCGATCGAACAAATAGTGGGTTTGTCGATTGCCATCGTGGTGATGCTGGTTGGGCTTGCGGGCAGCGTTTTGCCGGGGATTCCCGGGGCGCCGCTGATTCTCGCCGCGGCGGTTGGGCATCGGCTTTACTTCGGCCATGCTGGACCGAGCACGCTTGTTCTGGGACTTTTGGCGGGGCTTACACTGCTTTCGATCGGGCTTGATTATTTGGCCACCGTGATCGGCGCCAAGAAACTCGGCGCAACATGGCGTGGAATGGTGGGCGCCGCCATTGGAACACTGGTCGGGCTGATATTCGGTCCGGTTGGTTTATTGGTGGGGCCTTTTGTGGGTGCGACTGCGCTCGAAATGCTCAGTGGCCGAGACATTGAGTCTGCCAGCCGAGCCGGCGCGGGTGCGTTTATTGGGCTGCTGGCTGGGGCAGTGGGCAAAGTGGCCTGTTGCCTGTCGATGATTGGGTTGTTTCTCTTTGACGTTCTGAGAAGGACATACGCGGGTTGAGGATCCGGTTCGACCCCGGTTTGGGCTTGAACAGTGCTGTGCCATTTCCGCACCCTTTCGGCCATGCGTTTTTCCCTGAAGCACAGTATTTCGTGCCGCCTTGAATTTCTCCGCGGGATTCTTTTATCGCTGTCCGTTGTTGTCGGAAGCGGTCTGTTGGGTGAAACAGGTTGTGCAGCAGCGGGTTCTCCCCTCAAGCCGGGAGACATCGAGGTTTCTGTTGCCCTGGACGAAACTCCCGTTTTTGCCATGCCGTCAGAGCGTGTCACCGCTACGGCAAGTATAACCCTCACAAGGAAGACCTCGACGCCGGTGAACGGCGTAATTCGGATTGGCGGTCCGGCGGATCAGGCTGAACCCCGCGCGGCTTTCCAAGAGCTCGGATTCGATTTGACGAAGACCAACTCTGCCACTGTCCACGCCCGTCTCACTGTTCCGCCCATGGAGCGCAACGGGCGTGTTGTGTATCCGGTTAACATTGTTGTGGGTTCTGAAAACTGTGTGACGATGGACGTGCGCGTGACACGCGCGCCAGTCTGGCACCTCATCGGGCCGTTTCAGGGCGGTCCCGACACTGCGCACAACGCGGTCTTTTCGCCCGAACAAGGCATAGATTTGGCGGGCGCTTATCCCGGCAAAGGCGGTGCGTCCGTCCGGTGGCAGCGGTTCCCGGCAACGGCACAGCAGGAAAACGGCTTTTTCAATCTCGATGAAGCCCTTGGAAAGCCCGATGAAGCAACGGCGTACGCCTTGTACGAAGTCATTGCCAGGGAAAGCATGCCTGCACGGCTCGCCCTGGGCAGTGACGATTCCATCAAAGTCTGGCACAACGGCAAGCTCGTACACGATAAGCTGGTTACGCGGTCTGCGGAACCGGGCCAAGACATTGTCAATGTCACCTTAACAAAAGGAACGAACACGTTCCTGGTCAAAGTCTGCGATGGGGGCGGTGGTTGGGGCTTTTTCTTCGACATTCAGGATCGCGATGGCGCACCTTTACAGAATCTGCGCCAGGCGATCGGCATCTCGCAGATCACCATTGCGGACCCGGTGTTGCGACTCACTGAAGTAACCAGGACCAGTGCGTCTTTGAAATGGGAGAGCGATGTGCCCAACGTGGCGCGTGTGATCGTCCGAAAGGCGATACAAGGGAGAGCGCTGCCGGTCTGGGGCGATGTCCCCAAGAGTGAAATGGTGAAAGCAGACCCGGCCGCTGCCCCAATCGTCGCCCAAACCACCGAGTACACAACGCGGCACAAAGCAACAGTCACGGGCCTTCAACCCGGCACGCGGTATCTTGTCAGTGTTGATCCTGCATGCGGAGGGACTGAGAGCGAACGACTGAGCTTTTACACAGCGCCACCGGAAGGTCTTACACAGTTCCTGAAACTGCGGCTGATTTGCATCATATTCTCGAATGTCACTAGGGACGACAGCCTGAGTGCGCCGGGCGCGCGGGAACCTGCGCCCGCTTCTGAAATTGAGAAAATCAAATGGGAAATGCGCCAGACCCAGCTTTTCTACTGGGTTAACAGTGGCATGCGATTGCTCCTTGAAGTTGATTACATCGTTGACGACCGGTTCTACGAGATTGACGACGCTGTGTATGCCATTGGGTACAGCGGCAAAGACGAGGCCGCACTGGAAGAACTGCTGCCACGCAACGGACGCAAGGTCAGCGACTACGACGGTCGGATCTTCATTTCAATAGTGAAGCAATGGGATCCGAACGCCAATTCTGGGGCGGGCGCATGGCATTATCTGTTCGGCGGCGGCGGCACCATCGGCCCCGAAGAATATCCCGGTTATGGCAAAAGCGCATGGCGCGGAGGCAGCACCTCGAACAGCGCATGGTTGTTCTGCCACGAATTCCAACACCAGCTCGATGCTCTCTACCATTGGTCGATGGGACCCGAGCACCTGTTCAATCATTTTCAGCCGCGGGATGACACCGCCCACAGACACGGCGAACATTGGGATGGCAACGGCTGGATTTTCTGGGAATGGGCCGGGTACGTGACCCGCGACCATCAGTGGTATCCACTGCTCGAACCCAAACTCGGGTTCAGGTACTTCACCTGTCGCTGGGGCAAAGTCATCCAAACAACCGATGCCGACAACGACGGTATTCCAGATGACGCGCCAGAGGTGCCCATGGACGAAAAGCGGTTTGGCAGCGACCCGACCAAGGTTGATACCGACAACGACGGGCTCAGTGACATGATGGAAGTAATGGCATGCCGGTGGCTCGAGTTCGGTTTGGACGAAATCTGGGGCGGTGACAAACGCGCACATTACTGCAATCCAC
>JARYMD010000089.1 GCA_029907285.1 Verrucomicrobiota bacterium
CGCCGGACTGTCGCCCGCCGAAATCATGCGCAGCTACCCGCCGCTGACGGAAGCAGACATCCGGGCCTGCATTGCTTACGCCGCCAGTCTCGCGCATGAAGAGGTCGTGCCGCTGCGGGACCTCACCACCGCATGAAATTCAAGGTTGACCAAAACCTGCCCGTCGAGCTCGTCCCGTTGCTGCAACAGGCCGGACATGACGCCGCGACGGTGTTCGACCAGCAATTGACCGGCGCACCGGACCAGCAAAACGTCGCCGCCTGCCTCGCCGAGCACCGCGTCCTCATCACCGCCGACCTCGACTTCTCCGACATCCGCGACCATCCGCCCGGGCAACATCCCGGTTCGATCGTGTTGCGGCTTAAGCGGCAGGCGAAGCCACAACAGATCGCAGCCATGCAACGCATCCTGCCGCTCCTGGCCACCACCCCGCTCGCGGGCCGCCTCTGGATCGTGGAGGAAACACGGGTCCGCATCCGGGGAGGCGAACCATCATGATCGCCAACCCAAAACCAGGCAACCCCACCGGAGCCAAGAGCGCAAGCCCAATCGAAGGTCCCAAGAATAAACGCCTGCCCACCACCCCACACCCCGAACTGGCGACCCAACCCGAGTTGCCGGAGGGGTGGGCAGTGGTCCGCCTCGACGAAGTGGTCCGTCCATCGCGCGCATCACGTTGCCCTCCGCCTGATCACAACGCAAAGATACCATTCATTCCCATGGCGCTTCTTCCCAACGACGGTTTGCCTGCGATTCAGTGGGAAATGCGCTCGCGCGAAGAAACCCGCAGCGGCGTGTCGTTTGAGGAGTGGGACGTTTTGCTGGCCAAGATCACGCCTTGCTTGGAGAACGGTAAGCTGGGCATTGCCGCTGGAATCCCCGGCGGCCGGGGCATGACCTCAACAGAAGTCTATCCAATCCGCACTGAGGTTGTGACGTCAGAATTTCTGGCGTTCTTCCTGACACTCCCATCGACCCGGCATGGTTTGGCCTCGAAAATGCAAGGTGCAACAGGCCGCCAGCGATTGCCGAAGGAGGCTCTTGATGCGTTTCCAATTCCTGTCCCTCCCCTTTCCGAGCAGCGGGAGATTGCGGGGATGCTGGGTGCGGTGGATGCAAAAATTGCGGCCTTGGAGGCGCGGCAGGCGACCCTGGCGGCGTTGTTCACCTCGCTGCTGGAACATTTGATGACGGGTCGGTTGCGTCTGCCGGAGTTTCGCAGATGAACGACAACACGCTCAACCGGTTGCTGCGGGAATTGCTGGGCCTTTCCGGAGAAATGGAGTGGCTGGAGTTCAAATGCAATTACGCCAATCCGGCCGAGATTGGAGAATACCTGTCCGCGATTGCCAACGCAGCCGCGCTGCACCGCAAAGAAAGGGGTTACCTCGCGGTGGGGTGTTGACGCCGTGGCCCGCCGGGTGGTGGGTACGCAGTTCAAACCGCGCCAGACCAAGAAGGGCAATAAGGAGCTGGAGAACTGGCTGGGGCGGCTGCTGCCGCCCCGGGTGGGTTTTCGCATCCACGAGTTCACGCACGAGGGCAAGCCGGTGGTGATCTTTGAGATTCCGGCGGCCAGCTACATGCCCGTGCGGTTCAGCGGGGAGGAGTTTATTCGAGTTGGCAGCTACACAAAAAAGCTGAAGAATTATCCGGACAAAGAAAAGGCGTTGTGGGCGCTTTTCCGCCACGAGACCTTTGAGCGCGGTTTGGCCCGGCGTTCGGCAACGGCCGAGGAAGTGCTGGCGCTGATTGACTATCCGTCGTTCTTTGAACTGCTGGGCCAGCGGCTTCCCGAGAACCGGGCCGGCATCTTGGACCGGCTGTTGCGAGAACGGGTGATTGTTGAGGCCGGAGCGGAGCGCTTTGACATCAGCAATTTAGCGGCGGTGCTATTTGCGCAACGTCTGAACCAATTCGAGACGCTCGCGCGCAAGGCGATGCGGATGATTGTTTACAAAGGACCGACTCGGATCGAAACGGTGAAGGAACAAACCGGAATCAAGGGCTACCCCGTGGGTTTCGAGGGCTTGTTGGGGTATCTCAACGACCAGTTGCCGCGAAATGAGCAGATTGGGCAGGCCTTAAGGCGCGAGGTGCGAATGTATCCCGAAATCGCTATTCGTGAACTTGTGGCTAATGCGCTCATCCATCAGGATTTCAGCCCGACGGGCACAGGCCCGACCGTGGAGATTTTTCCCGACCGAATCGAGATCACGAATCCCGGCACGCCGCTGATTGACCCCCTGCGGTTCATTGACGAGCCGCCGCGCTCACGAAACGAGGCGCTGGCGTCCATGATGCGGCGGTTGAACATCTGCGAGGAACGCGGCAGCGGTGTGGACAAGGTGATTTTTCAAGTCGAATTGTTTCAATTGCCCGCGCCGGACTTTCAGGTGACGTCCACGCACACGAAGGCGGTGCTCTACGCGCCAAAGAAGCTGGCAGCAATGGACCAGCAGGATCGCATCCGCGCCTGCTGCCAGCACGCCTGCCTGTGCTGGGTGTCCAACAAAACAATGACAAACGCGACGCTACGGGAGCGGTTCGGCATCGCCGAAGCCAATGCAGCTATGGCTTCCCGCATCATTCGGGAGACGGTTGAAGCCGGTCTCATCAAGCGTTCAGACCCGGAAAGCAAATCCCGAAAGCATGCCAAATATGTGCCATTCTGGGTGTAATTCTTATTTGACTGGAAAGGCCAGCCGCCTTGGCTCAGCCATGACAAATCTCACCGTCCCGACCATTCTGCTTGTCCACAAGCTCATCCAGTACCAGCCGCACGCAGAAGAGCGCGAGCGATTCAAAAATGCGCAATACTGACGATGCCGCGCGAAAACAGACATGGGGAATCAGAGATTATCGCCCACATTTTGCGAAGCCTGTTCATGTTGTCCAACCGTGACGGGACAGAAAGATTAAAGGCGCAGAAAGATAATCATGGGCAGAAAAATGGGTGGCAGAAAAATGAGGTTGGGGTGGACGATCGATGTGAACGGAACCAGCGGCTTGTTCAAGGGAGCATCTCTCTGCCGAACATATTTCTGCCTCGGCGTTTTGTGGCATAGATTTTTCTGCGGATTGGGAAGTCGGTGCGGTCGGCAGGCCGACACAGATTGGGATGTTGGCTTGGTCTGGGGGTGGCGGCAACTGTTCTGTGTTTGGCAGTGCCGTCTGGTTGGCTGCGTGCGACCATAGATTGGAGATAGATTAAAGCACATTTGGTGTTGGAATTAACGCACTAAGTGCTGTGGCCACAATGGACGGTCCGCGAGCATTGATTTTGAGAGTTTTTGATTGACTTTGGCGGAGGTCGTGGGGGAGATTGCGTTATCCGAGATAATCAAGAGCGAAACAAGACATTAACACGTAGTGCGTCAGGATGCGCGCAAATCGTTCAATACTTCACGCACTAAGCCGGCGCCGAGCTGGTTCCGAGCGTGTTGCTTGTGTTTGCATTTGCTGGATGGGCTGACGGCAGTCGGCGGTTAAGACGCCGTTTGTTCCCGATGCTGTAGATAATTTCTGAGCATATGCTTCAGAGCCAACGTAGTGAGTCTGAGTCCGTCGATTCTGTTCCTTTGCAACGGTTGCGGGGAATAGGGCACATCGCTTTGGACCTTGACGGGACGCTTTACAGGGGGCAAACGGTGTTCCGCGAGACAATTCCTTTTTTGGCGCTGCTAGACAGGCTGGGAATAGGTCGGACTTTCCTCACAAACAATCCGTCGAAACGGCCCGAGGAACAACTCGAGCATCTGCGTCAGCTCGGCATCGAGGCCAGAGAAGACGAATTGTACACCTCAGCATACGCTACGGTTGAACTCCTGCGGGAAAGGTTTCCGATGATACGGCGGATTTTTCTGCTGGGAACTCCCGGTTTGGCGGAGACTTTTGCGAGGGCGGGATTTGAGATGACGGCGGAGGATGCGGCTGATCAGCCGGACGCGGTGGTGGTTGGGTTTGACCTCACCCTGACACACCAGCGGCTGTGTCGTGCGGCGTGGTGGATCGATAAGGGCATTCCGTGGTTTGCCACAAATCCGGACCTTGTTTGTCCGACCGACCAGCCGACGGTGCTGGTGGATTGCGGGGCGATATGCGCTGCTTTGACTGCGGCGACTGGCCGGTCTCCTCTTGCCGTGGCGGGCAAACCAGATCCTGCAATGCTGCGTGGCATTCTACATCGACACGGGCTCGAACCACGGCAACTGGCGATGATAGGGGATCGGCTCTACACGGACATAGCAATGGCGCGGGCCACTGGAGCTTTGGCGGTTTTGGTGCTGACCGGCGAGACGAAGGCCGACCGGGCAGCAAGTGCCGAGCCTGCTCCTGACATTGTCGTTTCAACACTGGGAGAACTTGGCTCGCTGCTGGTTAGGGCAAAGCAGGGACATTGCTGAAGATGATTCTATGAATCTGGCGGAGAGGCGTTCACAGACACTTGACGAGCTGACTGCGGCGCCGCTTGACATGCTGGTGATCGGCGGCGGCATTGTTGGCGCCAGCATTGCTCGTGACGCTGCGCAACGCGGCCTGAGAATAGGCCTTGTAGAACAACACGATTTTGCTTTTGGCACCAGCAGCCGATCAAGCCGGCTGCTTCACGGCGGGCTCCGATACCTTGCGCAGGGGCGGATCAGACAAGTTCAGCACGCGAGCCACGAGAAGATGATTTTGCATCGGATCGCGCCGCACCTTGCACAGCCGCTGGCTTTTGTTTTTCCGACGTATCGCGATCATCCCGAATGGCCTCTTTGGCAATTGAAGATCGGCGTGAAGCTTTACGATCTTTTGTGCGGCGGTCACAACCTTGGAAACTCCTCATGGTTAAGTCCCGAACAGTTGCTCCATAAACACCCGGGCCTGCGCAGGGAAATGTTGACAGGCGCAGTGCGCTACTATGACGCACTGACCAACGATGCGCGGTTGGTTATCGATTCGCTTCGGTCGGCTGCGCGCAATGGCGCGCTGGTGCTCAATTACGCAAGGTTCACTGACGCAAATCACTGTCTGACGTCCCCTCCGCCGCTGGAGCCATGGGATTGTGTTGTGGAAGACAGGTTGGCTGGCAAACAGTTCGTTGTGAAGGCCCGTGCAGTAGTTAATGCTGCCGGTCCATGGTCGCCGTCGCTACCGCACAGCCGTGTTCGCCTGAGACTTACGAAGGGGGTGCATCTGGTTATTGACCGCGCGCGTTTGCCTGTTGACGAGGCCGTGGTTATGACCGAAGGCCGCCGAATACTGTTCGCCATTCCATGGTGCCGGCGGACAATTCTGGGCACAACCGACACGGATTTTGAGGGGTCACCCGACTTTGTGTTCACAGACCCGGAGGACACTGAATACCTGCTTGGTGTGATCAACCACTTTTTCCCCGGGGCGCGACTCAGCAGGTGGGATGTGATCAGCAATTGGGCGGGTGTGCGTCCTCTGGTCGCAGATTCGCACGGAAACCCGTCCGACATCTCGCGATCGCACGAGATTCGCCTTGCGGAGCCTGGCTGGTGGGATATCACAGGTGGGAAGCTGACCACTTGTCGGCTGATGGCGGAGCAGGTGGTGGACCGTGTTGTGAAAGCTCTCCGTGCTGCGCGTGTTCTGACTCGGGAAATCAAACCATGCCGCACGGCTGAAGAACCTCTTTTGTCAACTCCTGACGAAGATGGGTCCGGGGGAGTCTGTCCGCCTGAATGGGGCGAAGGTCCGGTTTTGCGTGCTGTTGAGCAGGAGTGGGCAGTGCATTTGGACGACGTCATGGTTCGGCGAACTTCGTGGCACTATTACCTTACCGATGCTGCTGAACGCGCACGGCGAGTGGCTGATTGGATGGGCGAGGCGCTTGGTTGGGACGGTGCTACTCGGCTGGCCGAGTTGGAACGGTATCGCCAACAGGCCGGAATGCGCGCCAATTCACTGTCTGGCGGGCAGCCCATGCCAAGCACCAGCGCAGTTGCGACGCGAGTCAAGGACTGAATGGCCGTTGGGGCGTGGGCATGCAAGAATACTGATTTTTGCGTTTGCGATGTGACGAGGCTCACATGAACAATACCCGGAACACCGCGTCATGCTAAGACTGCTGAACTGGTTCAGACCTGCGCCGCCGATTCCACGCTTGTCGGAATCTGAAATCGAACGTCGTTATCCACGTGAACGTTGGCGTGTTTTCGAGGCTGCGTTTTTCGCTTATGCCCTGTTTTACATAGTCCGCAACAACCTCGCGCCGGTCTCGAAGGAAATGGGCCTGGCACTTGGCTATGACAAGTCGATGATTGGCGACATTCTTGCCGGAACGGCCATTGCATACGGCATCGGCAAGTTCGCGATGGGATATTTCGCTGACCGTTGCGACGCGCGAAAGTATATCGCCTGCGGAATGCTGCTCACCGCAGCCATCAATTTCGTTTTCGGCGCCACGGCCAACTATTGGGGGCACGTGTTCCTTTGGACACTCAACGGTTTTGTGCAAGGAATGGGATACGGTCCTTGCGCGCGCGGGCTATCACACTGGTTCAGTCCACGAGAAAGGGGAACGTTTTTCGGGATTTGGAACATTTCGCACAACCTTGGGGGTGGCGTAGCCGGTTTCCTTGCCGCGTGGTGCGCCGAACGCTGGGGATGGCCATCGGCGTTTTATGTCCCGGGAATTATCGCAGTGTTTGGCGCAGTATATCTCTTCTGGCGGATGCGCGATACTCCCCAGTCGGTGGGTCTGCCGGGCGTCGAAGAGTACAAGAACGATTGGCCGCAAGATCACAAGGACGCCGGCGAGCAGGAACTGACAGCCAGAGAACTCCTGTTCCGCTACATTCTGCCAAACAAACAACTTTGGTTGCTCGCTTTGGCGAACATATTTGTGTATATCGCGCGGTACTCGATGGTGGACTGGGGGCCAACCTACCTCAAGGAAGCCAAGGGCGCTTCGCTCACCGAAGGCGGATTCAGCACGACGATCATCGAGTTTGCCGGTGCCGCCGGAATGATTTCAATGGGCTGGCTGTCTGACAAGCTTGGCGGGCGCCGCGCTCGAGTGAGTTTCTTTGCGATGCTTCCGCTCGCGTTCGCTTTTGCTGCGATAGCGTATGTCCCGCCGAGGTATCTGTGGCTTGATATGGCGCTGTTTGGGGTAATCGGATTCCTCGTCTATGTTCCGGTCATGTTTTCGGGCGTGGTTTCACTCGATCTCACGTCGAAAAAGGCTGTGGGAACAGCAGCAGGTTTTGTCGGGTTTTTCGGGTACGTCGGGCGGGTCATCCAGGGGAAGGGTTTGGGCTGGATTGCGCAACATCACGGCTGGGACACCGCGCTGTGGGCGGTGGTGATTTGCACGGTTATTGGGGCCGTGCTGTTGGCCACTTTGTGGAATGTCCGTCCACGCGGTTGAGCCGCCCTGTGAAAGAATCCAAGAAAAAGAGAAAAGCAATGAACGCTGAAAAACAGTACTGTGACATTAGTCAAGAGGCACAAAGTCAAAGCGAGCACGCGTTGTCGGCCGCTCTTGCCGGTTTTCTTGCCATTGGAATTGGCTTTTCGGCCGTGCCAGCGGTTTCCGCCCAGGACGCTTCGCCCGCTTTGCGGTTGGTCCACTCGGCCCGCCCGTTGGTGATTGCCCACCGTGGCTATTGCGAGTTTGCACCTGAGAACACGCTGCCGTCTTTTGACCTTGCCATCCGCGCTGGCGCGGACCTTGTCGAGTTGGACTATCACCATAGCAAGGAAGGCCAACCAATCGTCATTCACGACGGCACCCTGGACCGTACCACGGACGCGACCAATCGCCTTGGCCGGGTCAAGATTGCAGTTGGCACGCTGACAGTCGATGAATTGAAGAAGTTCGATGCCGGAGCGTGGTTCGATTCAAAGTACGCCGGAACGCGGCTTCCGCTGCTGAGTGAAGCCCTCGAGTTCATTCAGGGACGCGGTGGCGTCACGCTGATCGAACGCAAAGGCGGCGATCCTGCCACGTTGGTTGCTCTGCTGCGCGAGCATGATTGGGTCAACAGGGTCGTTGTTCAATCATTTGACTGGCGATACCTGCGCGAATTCAACAAGCTCGAACCGCAGCAGATTCTCGGCGCTCTCGGTCCACCAAGCCGCATTGCCAATGGCTCCGAACCAAAAAGGCCGAAGCCTTTAGACGAGACATGGCTTGATTTGCTGGCCGAAACCGGCGCCAAAATCGTCGTTTGGAGCCGCGAAGTCTCCCGCGAATCAGTCGCAGAAGCTCATCGGCGCGGGTTGAAAGTCTGGGTTTACACAATCGATGAACCGGCGTTGGCCGAGACGATGTTGGACATTGGTGTGGACGGCATCATCACGAACAACACCTCGCTAATCTGGCGCGTGTTGGCCTTGCGTTGTTCGAAGACCCGCGGTGCCATATCGGTCAAGCCCGAGGCGCAAAGCCATGCCAAGGAGCAAATCTGATCGGCCGACTGGTCGAGCGCACCCACACCGTTAATCCGGTGAGATTTCGGTAACAAGCTATCCCCGGACTAAGGTGGCCTGTTTGTTTCTGGAGGCACAATAGAGCACGCGCCGGAAGTAGCCTACCGCACTAAGAGCTGAGCGCCGGCTGCATCAATTCTAGAGAAAGATTTCGCTTGACAGGCTTGTCATTGCTGGACAATGTGAGCAGAAACCTGCGCCGGTGTGCATGGTAAATAGTGCGTTAATATGAACACAAATGCGACAAGGGTTCACGCATCAAGTTGTATTCTTGATCGCTTTTGTCCGTGTCCTTTGCAACCGGTGTGGCTGGCCGACGAACTCTCAACCGCGCACGAACCCGAACTATGAAAGCAGAACGTATCCGTGGAATCACACGCCGCTTTTTCAGCGGCGTAACAGGAGATGGTGATGAGAATCAGCAGGAGAAGACCTGCTTGTCCGCCTTTTGGCTGCGGCGGCCATTGGCGAACAGAAGGCTCGAATCGGTGCTGAGGTCTGCGGGCTTCGCTGTTGCCGTTGCTTTGGGACTGAACATTGCGATGGCTGCGCCCGTGACGATCTACAGCAATGACTTCGAGGCTTACAGCGGCGCAGCCACCAGCCTCGAGGATGTGGCTGATGCCGATCCCACAGGGGATGAGTGGATGGTGACCGATGACGACGCCTTGAACCCAAATACGCCAGGCATGGGCGTTCAAGTCATCAATTGGCGATCGCATTCAGGCAACCAAGCGTTGTTGTTCCGCAGCAGCAGCGAAGCTCAGATTCATTTCCCTGGCCCGCGCAGCGGAACCAGGTACCAGTTGGATTTCTGGCTCTGGGTGGAGAAGGGAAGCGGCGACCGCAATTTCTATTTCATAATGCAGGGTGAAGGCGCCGACTACAACGGCAGCGATTATGTCGCCTACAGGTCGGACCGCGGCACGACAGCCAAGATTTTCTACTACGACGGCGTTGACAATAACAACGCCGGTCTTTGGGTGGCGACTCCGGGTGAGCATCGCGAGGCAGCATGGCAGCACCACCGCTGGGTTATCCGCCCTAACGAGCTCAAAATGGATATTTACCTCGACGACATGGAGAACCCTGTTGTTGCCGATGTGGATTTGGCGCGATGTGAGGTTGCAGTGCCAACCCTCCTAATAATCCGACATGAGGGTAACTCCGTCGATGACGGTTTCTTCATTTTGGACGATGTCAGCTTCGAGGTGGAAGGATCAGTGGACCTCACAAAGGCGTTTTTTGAGAGCTTCGAGGATTACCCGGCGCGGACGACTCCTGAAGACGATGCCGATCCACAAGGTCCTTGGATCACCGTCGAGACCGACGGCACCGGCACCGGCAGGGCTCTCGCCCCGAACAAAGTCCAGGTTGTGGATTCATCCGTGGTCAAGCCACGAACGGGCAACAAATGTCTGAAACTTGAAGGCGGCCAACGCGCTGGAGTAAGCATAGCCTGGGGTGTTCCGCCCCAACGTGACGTGCAGATCACATGGTGGGCACGCGTTCCTGAATCTCAGCCGCTGTACGGAGCAGAGGCCAATTACCTGCGAATGTCCCTCTATGGCGCAGAAAACCGGAACAATCTGTCCGGGGATAACGCATTGCTCGGGTACGGCATCCGCAATGCCTCTGTGGGACGTCCAACCTCGCTCACTTACTATACAACGGGCTGGGTGGACAGCGGCGTCGATTTTACCCCCGATGCATGGGAGCAATACCGCCTGATTACGCACACGGCCCAAGGGCTCTACACCATCATAAAAAACCCGGACAGCCCGGCTGCAGAGGTTGTTGTTGACCGCGCGCCGTTTATCGGGTCGGCTGCTCTCTGGACGCCGGTCTTCATGGCTGGGTGGAGCTCATCAAACGGCACAAACCATCCGCCGGTTTACGTCGATGACATCGAGATCAAATCGCTGGTGGCGGACGCGCCTCCGCTTGGCCCGCCTTACACGCCCACACTGCACTCGACGCGGTTTACCAACATCACGCAACTCGAGTTTTCGGGGCGCATGGTTGGACGGCCGTTTGTCGATCCTCGGGACAATCGGACGATCATCTTTGCTGTAGACGGTGCACCGGCCGAGGCTGGCGGCATTTATCGCGCCGTGCAGGTAGCAAGTGGCAATTGGGTAATTGACACCAACGCGATTGTAAGCGGCCTGGATCGCCCCTCCGGGCTGGCTCTGACATCGGATGGCGCAATCTGGTGGACGCATGATTACAACAATGATTACACGCGGTCTGTTGGCAGGCTTCAGTGGCCGTGGAATGAGAAGACGGTTGAAACCATTATCGCGGACGTGGGCGACCCGGCTGCGGCCACTTTGGACGACGACGCCATTGATTTGTGTGTTGCGCCCGCTTCTTTTGACGGTTCGATCGGGCACCCGGGCTGGATTGTAGTGGCTGATCGCGGTGTTGATGGCAATGAACGCAACGCTGTGTACGTGATTGATCCGGCCACCACAGAACTCAATCAGGTTGGATATGCGCAATGGTTGGTTGAACCAACACAGGCGGGCCTTGGCGGCGATCTGATGGCCATAGACGCACTCCCGCAAACCGGGGAAGTGGTTGTCCTCAGCAAGGACGGCTTCATTGTTGCGATCAATGCTGACGGCTACTATCGCTACATCAACATCGTGGGTTTGTGGCCAATCGGCGCCACAGCCGATGGCGCAGCACTGGCCGTGGACCCGGCAACAGGGCGCATCTGGGTTGCCGATGATACATTGGACCAGATCTGGTCTGTTGACCCCAGCTCGGGCGAGGATCGGAAGGAGATCAGTTTTCCGCTGACCGTTCCGAGCCGGCCTGATCGGCAGATCGATCTGCACGACCCAGGCATGGCGTTTGCTCCAGATGGAAGCATGTTGGTGGTGAGCGACGCAAGCGTTGGCAACGGCGGCGGACGGCTGATCATCTTCCATAATCAGTCCATTACTCCGCCCTCGTTTGCCGTCACGAGCGTCGAGCGCGGCGCAACTGGCGTGAAAATCCAGTGGCAGGCCGCCGGCACTGCAAGGTATGATGTGCTGCGCAGCACCAACCTGAGCGATCCGGCTGGTTTCGCAGCGGTTGCGACGGACCTGACAGACACCAGTTACACGGACAAAAATCCGCCGGCTGAAATGGCGTTTTACGTTGTCGTGGCGAAACCCTGACGTGGCTGGTCACCTAACAAACCGTTAAACCCTTACGGTCGGGAGCGGGGCAGGTCATAAGCCCCGCTCCCGGCTCATCTGTGCAAATGCAGTCAACAATGTACGTTAAGGCAAATCGAGGCTTTACTTTGATCGAGTTGTTGGTGGTGATAGCGATCATCGCCATTTTGGCCGGCATGCTTCTGCCGGCGCTTGGCCAGGCAAAAAGCAAGGCCCAGGGCATCTATTGCATGAACAATCACCGGCAATTGCTCGTGGCATGGCGAATGTATGTCGAGGACAACAGCGACACGCTCCCGTACGTCAAACACGGTCCTTACGCGTGGATAAACGGCTGGCTGGATTTTTCGAGCGCACCCGACAATTGGGACATTAACAACGACATAACCAAGAGCATCTTGTGGCCTTATTGCGGCAACAACGCCAGCATCTTCAAATGTCCGGCTGACAAGAGCAAGGTGAACGTGCGCGGGAAGTGGATGCCAAGGGTGCGCACCATGTCGATGCTTAACTGGGTCGGCGGTCGCGGTGAAAACCTGCCCATGCAATGGTCGGGCGTCACTTACGGCAACACTTCCGGCGAATGGCGCATTTACCGCAAGTACTCGGACATGACCGATCCCGGCCCCGGCCAAACCTTCGTTTTCCTCGACGAACGTGAAGACAGCATCAACGACGGCATGTTCGTGGTCGATATGGAACGCTATCCAAGCACCACGGAGTCGATCGTGGATTTCCCTGCCAGTTATCATGGTGGCAGCGGCGGTTTTTCGTTCGCCGACGGCCACTCCGAACTGAAACGATGGCGCAACAAGTTGATACTTGAACGGCCGCTTCGTGACCAGGTTCGGCCATACCCGACACCGCTCGGCGGGCGGGATCCGGACGTCGTTTGGATGCAGGAACGCGCAACAAGAAAAATCCCATAGTTTCTGGCAAAGCCTCTGTTGTTACCAGCCAT
>JARYMD010000008.1 GCA_029907285.1 Verrucomicrobiota bacterium
TATGCGCGAACAACGTGTCTGTCCCCATGTCCGCATTTGAGGGGTTCCTCCGCCGACTTCGGCAACTGCGGATTGGAACAGGGGATGATTTGCCCGCCACCACACAATCAGGGGGCAAAACCCAAACTACGAGCCTGTCACTCTATTTGCGTCCTTGTTGGAGGTGCGTCGGTGGCAGGCGGGATGTACTGAATCATTTCATTTGACGGCGCATTCGGTTGCCAAGGAACGAACTGGCCGCGGAGTGGGGCACAGTTTAGCCAGGTGAGCCATGCACCGAGAGCGGCGAGTGCCTGCGCCGTTGGACATTATGGCACAGCATGCCTGGCAGGTCTGAGGTGGAGTTTATCAGCCGAGGTCGAGGAACACGATAACGGATGGATTGCCGACCGGGGTGTAATGGCCGGTGAAATGAAGTCGGCCAGTGCTGCGATCGACTCTGAACACAGTGACGTTGTCGGCCCGCTGGTTACAGGAATAGAGAAACCGGTTTGTGGGATCGAATCCGAAGCTCCGAGGGTAATCGCCGCGGGTCCATTCTTCAGCGACGAATGACAGTTCCCCATTACTACCGACCGAGAATACGGCAATGCTGTCATGCAACCGGTTGCCGGCATAGACAAACCGGCCGTCGCTGGAAACCAGAATCTAGGAGCAGAAGTTGCTTCCGGCAAAACCATTCGGGAGGCTGGAGATTGTCTGCCGCGAACTCAACCGGCCCGTTGCGGGGTCATAGTCGAACAAGACGATATTTGAGCCTTCTTCTTGGATGGAATAGCACCAACGCCCATTGGGATGGAAGCAGAAATGCCGCGGGCCATCACCCGGCGGCAGCGAGACAGCGGGTGGATCGTTTGGTGTCAGCAAGCCGTTTTCTGCATCAAATTTCCAAACAAAAATCAGGTCCAATCCCAAATCGACGTGTAAAACGAAACTGCCGGAAGGATCGGATTGGATCATGTGCGCATGTGTTCGGTCGTGTCCGCTGAACGCGAAGCTTCCCGGGGTGCGTTGGCGGCTTTTCGCGGTCCCACCGTGCCGGCGTCTTTTCTGATGTCGGTGGCGGCTTCCAAGCGCCCGTCTGGCAAAATCGGCAGCACCGCCACAGAACCGCCAAAGTAATTTGCCACGAACAAGAACCTGCCGGACGGGTGAATGCTCACGTAAGTGGGACCAGCTCCGCCGGACGGAACGGTGTTAAGCAAACTCAACTGTCCATTGGTTCGGTTGATGGCGAAGGCGCTCACAGTGCCTTCCTTGCTTTCACCGACGCGGTCTGTCTCGTTGGAGGAATAGAGACGGGTGCCGGCAGCGTTCAAAGTTAGACAGCTCGGGCTGGTCCCCAACTCGTACACGCCACAGGCCGTCATTGCCCCCGTGGCACGGTCCACCTGAAACACGTGAATGCCGCGGCCATTTCCGGGCGGCAGGTCAACCTGGGTCGGAAGGACATCGCGGAGCGGAGAGCTGAATGTGCCGACGTAGGCCATGAGCGGGGCTTTGACTGAGGCCGACTCCGCCATGATCATTCTTTTCATGAAAGGTGCGCAGCCAGAGAAAACGATGGTTGTACGTAGAAATGATCGGCGTGATGCTCTGTGTGAAACATGTCGGATAACAGGTTGCATGGTGGTTTAGCCTTAACTTGCTGACTGCCACAAGCGGGTCGCGACGCTCTGAGATGGCAGCGTGAGATGGAACGACCGATTCCGGATTTGGCGCCGATGTGTCTTGGTTCGGCGGCTGCGTCGGCCAATAGCATGACAAAACCGCTGTCGGGGTTAACAGAAGCGACATGACCGAAGCTGCGGATTTGTGGTGCGCTCGAGTCCACCCGCAAGTCGCCGTGCTGGAGGAACTTCATGAATTGGCCCTGCATGTAATAGTCGAAATTGCAGCGAACATTGTGGAGCTGGTTTTAGTATGGCAGACGGAACTTTGCCAGTGCGCATTTCGGGAGGCAGGCCGGCAAATCTCATTGGAGTGAAGGAATCCGTGTTCTTGCGGAATTGGCCGCTGAGATTTCGGGGTCGGGCTTATGATGAACGCAGCGCCTTTGCTGCAGCGCATATACCGCGCTGTTCCGAATGATGGCGGACGTCCAGTCCAACCTTATTGTCCCGTCAACGATTCTTTCGTCTTCTTTCGCGTGTTTTCCAGTCCAACGATACCGCCAACAGCGGAACGATTGGCGTGATGCGTGATGCGTGATGCGTGATGAATATGGTGTCAGGCTTACGGCGGGAGCGGTGCGAATTGTTGTCAATTGTCGCTGATGGCGAAGAAGAAACGGCGTTGGCGGGAGGGTCGGCACCACGAACCGGGACAGTTTGTAGTCCCGCCTTTAGGCGGCTCAGGTGCGGTTGGCAAATCGTGCGGTCCGGAGGCAGGCTAAAGCCTGCACTACAAACCGGTTCGGTATTGTCACTGAAACTCTGCAGTTGACATGTCGAGCCGGGTTACAAACCATGCGGCGCATGAACATACCAAACTCGAGTCAAACATCACGTCGTGAATTCATCAAAAGAACAGGTCAAGTTGCTGCGACATCTGCGCTTGCAGGGATCGCATTGCCGGCTGTGCACGCCGCCGGAGACGACATGATTCGGGTGGCGTTGATCGGGTGCGGTGGGCGCGGCACAGGCGCAGCGGAAAACGCGCTGTCAACAAAAGGCGGTCCAATTCGTCTTGTTGCGATGGCGGATGTTTTTGAGCAGAAACTGGTGCGGAGCTATGAGAGCCTCAAACGCCGGTTTGGAGATCGCTGTGACGTGCCTGCTGAACGCCGGTTTCTGGGATTCGACGCCTATCGGAAGGCAATGGATTGTTTGAAGCCGGGTGATGTTGCGATTTTTGCGACGCCACCGGCGTTTCGCTGGGTTCACTTCACTTATGCGATACAGAAAGGCCTGAACGTGTTCATGGAGAAGCCGGTGACGGTTGATGGTCCGACAACACGCCGGATGTTGGAGTTGGCCAAGGAAGCCGAGAAGAAGAACCTGAAGGTGGGAGTTGGACTGATGGTGCGCCACTGTCGGGGCCGCCGTGAGTTGTACGATCGAATCAAGTCTGGGCAGATCGGAGACCTGCTCATGCTGCGTGCGTATCGCATGGGCGGTGCAGCGGGGACAGCGGGACCATGTCCAAGCAACATGTCGGAATTGAAATATCAAGTGCAGCGGTTTCACGCTTTTCTGTGGGCAAGCGGCGGATTGTTCAGCGATTACAACATTCACCAGATCGACGAATGCTGCTGGATGAAAGGGGCGTGGCCGGTGAAAGCGCATGCTGTGGGTGGACGGCATTACCGGGGCAACAGCGTGGATCAGAACTTTGACGTGTATTCTGTCGAGTACACGTATCCTGACGGGACGAAGCTGTTTTTCATGGGGCGGAGCCAGTCCGGGTGCAAAGAAGAATTCGCCAGTTACGCGCATGGAACCACCGGAACAGCGATCATATCCACTGCGTCGCACACACCGGGACGCGTGCGCCTGTTCAAAGGACAAGACTTCGCGCGAGAGAATCAGGTCTGGGCTTTTCCGCAACCGGAACCGAGCCCGTATCAACTCGAATGGGACGACCTTGTGAGCGCCATCAGGAACAACGAACCATACAACGAGGCCGAACGCGGCGCGATCGCCAGCCTTGTGACGTCAATGGGGCGCATGGCTGCGCATACCGGGCAGGAGATCACTTACGAGCAGATTCTGGAATGCAAACACGAGTTTGCGCCGGACGTGGACAAGCTTACCGATGACTCGCCTGCACCGCTTCAGGCGGGTCCGGACGGCAAGTACCCGGTGCCGCAACCCGGAGTGGTGAGGGAGAGGGAGTATTAGGAGTAGGATTGTTTCGAGGGCTGGTGGAGGGCGCGGAGTCCGGTTAGCGCGCGCGCCAAACGCGAGCAGAGTGGCATCTTTTACTTTTGTTCTTGGTTGCCAATGAGCCGGGCCGAGCTCGAAGCCGCAACTGAATGATCCCGTTGAGAGACTCGAGATGGTTGGGTGGAGGCTGTCCTGGCGCGGTGCATTGTCGGTGCAGCTTCGCCGAGTACGGGGAGGGGAAGCTTGAGATCGGCGACTGAACCTGTTGAAAGCGAGCGGCAAAGAGCAGAACCTTGAGCGATCATAGTATTCGTGATGGCTATTTGTGATGGCTGTGGAAAGTTCTCATGAAGGCAGCGGATGTGGCGGTGTGAAACGCACAGAGGTGGGCACGCAGGTTTTTCGTGTTCGCGGGCTTACCAAGGTTTACGGGCACGGGGAAACAGCGGTCAGAGCGTTGAGCGGGGTTGATTTGGACCTTTACGCTGGCGAACTGGTTGTGTTGCTTGGGCCTTCTGGCAGCGGCAAAACAACGCTATTGAACAACATTGGCGGGTTGGACATGCCGACGTCTGGTGAATTGTGGTTTCACGACCTTGATCTAACGAGTGCCACCGAGGAGGAATTGACGCGCTACCGGCGGGACAGGGTCGGGTTTGTTTTTCAGTTCTACAATCTGATTCCGAGTCTGACGGCGCGCGAGAACGTGGCTTTGATCACGGAGATTGCGCGTGATCCAATGCCGGCCGAGGAAGCGCTCGAGATGGTTAATCTCGGAGGGCGGCTTGATCATTTTCCTGCGCAGATGTCCGGGGGCGAACAACAGCGGGTGGCGATCGCGCGTGCGATTGCCAAGCGACCGGAAGTGCTCCTGTGTGACGAGCCGACTGGCGCACTTGACGTGCGGACGGGCATTGCTGTGCTCGAGGCGATAGAGCGTATCAACCGCGAACTTGGGACTTTGACGGTGATAATCACGCACAACGCGGTGATGGCTGAAATGGCGGACAGAGTGATTCATCTTTCGGATGGACGCGTGCATCACATTCACGTGAATTCAACGCGCGCGCCGGTGTCGAGTCTGAACTGGTAGTTGTGCATGATTTCCCTGCTTGACATCAAAGTGTGGCGCGATCTTGTCCGGATCAAGGGCCAGGCGGGGGCGGTTGCTCTTGTGATGGCGTGCGGTGTGGCAATGCTTGTGATGGCGAGGAGCCTGATCAACTCACTGGAGACAACGCGGCTCGAGTATTACCAGACGCACCATTTTGCAGACGTTTTTGTCCAGCTCAAACGCGCGCCAATGCAGCTTCGGGAGCGGTTGATGGAGATACCGGGTGTAGCGGCGGTCGAAGCCGGGTTGGTATTTCAGGTTACCATTGATCTTGCAGGTCTTGATGAACCTGCGAGCGGCCAGGCGCGGTCTGTTCCGGACACAGGCGAACCCGGGCTCAACAGGTTGTATCTGAGAAAGGGGCGTTGGTTGAGCGCGAGCGGCCGGCATGAGGTTCTGGTGGGTGAAGCGTTTGCCGAAGCCAACCAGTTGGAACCCGGAGACCAGATTACGATTCTTCTGAACGGCAGGCGGCAGGCCTTGAAGATTGTTGGCATTGTGTTGTCGCCGGAGTTCATTTTCGAGTCGCGGCCGGGAACAGCGCTACCGGACAATCGCACTTACGGGATATTCTGGATGCGGTACACGGAACTGGCTTCGGCGTTTGACATGGATGGAGCGTTCAACTTTGCGGCATTGGCGCTTTCGCCGGGCAGCAATGACCGGCCCGTGATTGCGGAGGTTGACAGGCTGTTGGTGGCGTACGGCGGGCGGGGCGCATTTGGGCGGGGCGATCATCCTTCGCATATTCGTGTTTCTGACGAGATCAGGGTGTTAACGGCGCTGTCGATAGGGTTTCCGGCGGTTTTTTTGACAGTGTCGGCTTTGATGAGCCACGCGGTATTGCTGAGGCTGGTGAATCTGCAACGGGAGCAAATTGCGATTCTGAAGGCGTTTGGGTTTGGTGACGTGGAGATTGCGTGGCATTACTTCAAGTTTGCGCTGGTGATTACCCTGGCCGGGATAGCAATAGGCATGGTGGGGGGGATGGTTTTGGGCCGTTGGCTTGTGGTGTTGTATCACGTTTTCTTCCGGTTTCCGTCACTGGAGTTCCAGTTGGACGCTGGTGCGCTTGTGATGGCGGTTGTTGTAAGTGCGGGAGCTGCTGTCGCCGGCGTGTTTGGTGCGGTGCGGCGTGCGGCCTGTTTGCCACCGGCAGAGGCAATGCGCCCGGAGCCGCCGACGGAATACCGGCCTGCGCTGGTCGAGCGAACGGGCATTGGGCGTTGGCTATCGCACACGTTTAGGATTGCCGTGCGCAACATTGAGCGGAGGCCGATGCAGGCCGTGTTCACGGTGGCGGGTCTTGCGCTGGCGACGGGGATATTGATCATCCCAAGCTGTTTCAGGGACGGTGTGGATCACGTCATGGAATTCCAGTGGGACGTGGTACAGCGGCAGGACCTGAGTGTGGGATTGGTCGAGCCCGGAGACAAGCGTGTGTGCAATGTGTTTGCACAACTCCCGGGTGTACTGCACGTCGAGCCTTTTCGCGCGGCGTTTGTTCGATTGAGCAATGGTAACAGACACCGCCAATTGGCGATACGCGGGATACCGGGCGGCACGTTGCATGATCGGGTAATTGACGCGCGCTATCGGCAAGTCGTTTTGCCGAAAGGCGGCCTTGTGTTTTCCGCAAAGCTTGCAGAAGTGCTTGGAGCGCGTGTAGGCGATCAAATTCTGGTGGAAGCATTGGAAGGAAAGCGGACTGTCTCATTTGTGCCGCTTGTTGCGCTGGCAGAGGATTTTTCCGGGGTGGCGGCATACATGGACATGGAATCGCTGAATCGGATTCTGCTTGAGGGCGACGTTGTCACCGGCGCGACTTTCAGCATAGACAAGGCGCACTGGGCGGAGTTCTTGGGTTTACTCAAGCAAGTGCCGCGTGTGAGCTGGGTGGCGATCAAAAACTCGTTGCGGGAGAGTTTTCGCCGGACCACGGCGCGGAGCATCGATTTGATCCAGAGAATCTACATGACATTTGCGATTGTCGTGGCATTTGGGGTGGTTTACAACAACGCGCGTATTTCGCTGGCCGAACGCGCGCGGGAATTGGCGACACTGCGTGTCGTCGGTTTTTCGCGGGGCGAAGTAGGATCGATTCTACTGACCGAGCTTGTGTTGCTGGCGCTGCCCTCGGTGCCTTTTGGCTTGTTGTTGGGGACGCTGTTTTCGACCGTGATCATTGGCATGGTGAACACCGAGACGGTTCGTTTGCCTTTGATCCTGACAAGCCACAACTATGCTTTTGCCTCTCTGGTGGTGGCGGCGGGATCGTTGGTGTCTGCGATGGTTGTTTTGCAGAAGCTGAAGCACCTTGACCTGATTGCGGTGCTGAAGGCTCCGGAGTGATTTTATGCCGATGAAACCGGCTGATTCAGCGGCAAGAAATGTGGCGCGGGACAATTCTGCCCCGAGACGGCGGCGGCGTTGGCTGCCTGTGGCGATGGGATTGGTGGTGGCCGGCGCGATTATCTTCGGGCTTTGGCCCAAGCCGATCCCTGTTGAGACGGCAGTCGCAAGCAAAGGCTGCCTGCGCGCCACGGTGAATGAAGAAGGCCGCACCCGGGTCCGAAACAGGTATATGGTCGCCTCACCGATTACAGGGCAATTGCGCAGGATTACCTTGGATCCAGGTGATCCCGTTGCAGCTGGCAAGACCGTTGTTGCGGTTTTGGATCCTGTGTTGCCCGGTCCGTTGGATGCGCGGTCGCGGGCTGCTGCGGAAGCACGGCGAGCTTCTGCAGTGGCAAGCGTCGAGAAAGCACGGGTCGCACATGACTTCGCACAAACCGAGTTGGCAAGGTTCGAAAAGCTGTTCAGGGACGGAGCGGTTGCGATCCAAGACCTCGATGCAGCGAAACTGCGCGCCGAACAAGCGGCGCGCGAGCTGGCATCGGCTGAGGGACATCTGAAACAGGTCGAAGCCGAGCTAACCGAGTTTGGGACCAATCAAACGGTTTTGGACAGCGCCAATCAGAGAATCCCGGTGGAAATCACGGCGCCTGCCAACGGATGTGTTTTGCGGGTGTTCGAGAAAAGCGCACGAGTTGTGACCGCAGGAACGCCGTTGCTCGAGGTTGGAGATCCTGCGGACATCGAGGTGGTGATCGAGGTCTTGTCACGCGACGGCGCGGCGATTTCTCCCGGGACACGCGTGTTTCTCGAGCAGTGGGGAGGCAGCGCGCCGTTGGAGGCGCGTGTTCGAGTTGTTGAGCCAGCGGCGTTCACCAAGATTTCTGCGCTGGGGGTTGAAGAACAACGCGTTAATGTGATTGCGGACATTGTGACGCCACCAGAACAGAGGCGGGGGCTGGGAGACGGTTTTCGTGTCGAGGCGCGGATTGTGATGTGGGAGGGGGAAAACATTTTGAAAGTTCCGGCAGGCGCGCTGTTCCGGAGAGGACAGGAGTGGCATCTGTTTGTTTTGGTCAACGGGCGCGCAGAACTTCGCACCGTCAAAGTTGGCCATTCGAGTGGAGCAGAGACGGAAATTGTTGACGGCATCAATGAGGGCGAGACTGTGATTGTCTATCCCGGCGACCGTGTGCGTGAGGGGCGCCGAGTGCGGCCAATCCAGATTTAGTCAGCGCATCCAACGCGGAAATCTCACTGCCTGACCAGACCAAGACACTCAAGGTTTCGTTCCGGAGAGATTTGCGGGCTAAAGGCTTTCGAGAAACCTGCCACGCAGGTCACGCGCAAATAGGGTGACAGACACGATATTCCCCATTGATTCATTCCCGACTGATGTCGATGCCCATGGCAAGCCGTTCACGCCTCAATCGCAGGGCGCGACTTTCACGGCAATGTCTGCAGTGAAAGCAGGAACCTCACATTGCAGCGTTCCATTGCGGCTGGGTGCTTTGTCGGTGCGGATTACCCGTCCCTGCCGTGTGTCAAACCACTGCAACTCATAAGTGCCATCTGCCAATTGAGACACGGTGATCATGGCGTCGGCCACATTTGGCGGAACACGGCCATCAACCACTATGTTGCCCCACGACGCCGAAGGATGAAACAACCACAGCCACGTGCGATTCCGTGTTCGCAAACCGACAATCCGAATGTCTCTGTTTACTGCCGCTGTCACTGCAGCCTCCAACGCCCCCGTTGTCCATGGGACGTCGGCGACGAATCGGCTCAAAGGTCCGTACTCGCCGTAGTGATTCAACCGGTCGAGTCTGTCCCACCACCAAAACAACGCCGTGGTGGCAGAGCCGCTCATGGCCGAAGCCCACAGCGCATTGTGGAAATCGACTGTCATTTTGCTGGATTGCATCTCGGCTGTTGGCTGCCATTTCTCGTTGGCGATGCCAAATTCACCGAGGTGACTTGGTTTGTTTGGAGCTTGTTCGCGCAGCCATCTGGTTCGGTCCAGTATGGCCTCCACCTCATCTTTCAGTCGCGGCTGATCTGAAGGTCGCAGGTAGAAATGTGTATCGGCAAGATCAAGCTTCGGATGCTTGCAATCTTTGGCCGATGGTCCCCACGTGCTTGTCGTTCGCAGGTGGTGATAAACGTCAATCTCTTCGAGGTATTGACCGAGTTCGGTGTAGAACCGGTCAGTCGGCAGTCCAGGGTCAAGCTCGTTCCAGTATTCCCATGCAGCGACGCTTGTGGCACTGCCCCACCTCGCCACCGCGTAACGCATGAACTTTTTCGCATCGGCAATCGCACGGTCGTAATCGGCGCTTGCAGGATTCCTCAAATCCTTCATGTAAAGGTCGCGCGTCAACAGGCAAAGTTGCAGGTAGATGCCGTTTCTATCGGCTGCCTCGACAAGCTCATCCACGATAAAACAATCGAGTTGATTGTAAGCCCCTCGGACTGGACGATTCGCGTCCGCTTCCCAAAGCAGCTCAGGCCCTCCCCCGGCTTCAGTGAGTGACAACCTATCCAGCCACGCTTTCCCATTGCCTTGCAGCTTGAACGTTGGCGGGATCAGCCAAAACTCGGTTGACCGTGTCTTGAACGTATGCTTGAACGGGGTCCACGTCCTTGCCGTTTTCACTTCGAGTCTTGTCCCGCCGTTCGCGTGGGGCTCAATCAAGAAAACCGCGGCGTCGCCATCGATCATGACCTTGCTGCCAAGCACATAGTCGGTGTTCGGCCGCAGAGCCACTTGATGCGATGAATCGGCGCGAACCGTCGCACCATCCCGTCCAAGAAGAATACATCTTCGATCCGGATTGTCCGGGCACGCGTCAAAAGGCGGGTTCCAGCTCCACGACCTTCCCCACGCGCTCTTCCTTGCTTCAATCCCAATTGCCCAATCCTCGCACCCTGTCCAAATGCGGAGATAGTTGGCCCCGTTTGACCTCAGGCGCCCGAAAATCTCCTCAGCCCGTGACAAGGTCACGTACTGTTGGTTGCCTATGAACGCCAAATTCTGGCCAATACCAAAAAATGCCTCGCCGCTTGAGAATTCCATGAACCGTGGGTCTAGACGGCTCACACGCAGGAAACCTCGGCGACCGGAGGGCCTGCAATCGAACCTCACAGCGCCCGAGACAATGGCCCCTTCTGAATCCCTCCACTGCGCTTTCGCTTCGTGCACGCCCGGCTCGGTTGGTGCAAACCGCACCTGCCAACATGCACCCCCAACAGGATAGCACCAGTCCTTGTCTCGTCCCTGCTGCCCTGCCCTTACAAGTTCGAACTGCTGACCGTAGAACGCCGGAAGTCTCAGAATTGAACCTGACGGGGTCTTGAACTCGACCTCAACATTGACTTCGTCCGGATCGAAGGGATTGCCTTCCGTTTCCGGGGAGGCGATTCGGAAATGCAGCGTCTCGTAAACACCGACAGAGTTCGTCTCCGGCCTCAACTCAATGCTGCGCGCTCTTGCTGGCACCGGCTCGAACATCGAGGCCAGCACCGCCAGGACGACAGAAATCGCAATCGGCTTCACAACCGCGCAAGCAGCAGTTCGCGTTGGAAGATCAACTCTTTTGGCAAATGCGAGTAGAGTTTTATGAACAACTCTTCCTGTAACAACAGTTCGCGCCGCCATTCCTCAGGGTTGATGCTGAGGAGGTAATCGAGCCTTTCCTCCGTGAACCCCTTGAGCCCGACAAGGTCGAGGTCTTTGGCTTCAGGCAGCCAGCCAAGGGGCGACTCGATCGCGCCTGCACGCCCGCGGCAACGATCCACGATCCATTTCAAAACCCTTATGTTTTCGCCAAACCCGGGCCAGAGAAAATGTCCGTGTTGGTCCTTGCGGAACCAGTTGACGTGGAATATCGCGGGCGGGTACTTGAGCCGTTTCCGGATCAAGAGCCAGTGCCGAAAATAGTCGCCCATGTTATACCCGCAGAATGGAAGCATTGCCATTGGGTCGCGGCGGACCTGGCCCGCTCCTCCGACAGCCGCGGCAGTCATCTCACTACCAAGTGTTGCGCCCACATACACGCCGTGTATCCAGTCAAAAGCCTGAGACACCAAAGGCATCGTGGCTTCACGCCTGGCTCCGAAAATAATGGCGCTTATCGGGACGCCATGCGGGTCTTCGACCTCGGGCGCAAGCACGGGATTGTTGCGCATCGGGGCTGTAAAACGGCTGTTCGGATGCGCGGCTTTTTCCTTTGACTCGGGTGTCCACGGCCGCCCCTGCCAGTCGATCAATTCTGGGGGCGGTTGTTTGTCTTTGCCTTCCCACCAAACGTCGAGGTCCGGTGTAATCGCGACATTGGTATAGATCGTGTCGTGCGATATTATCCGCATTGCGTTTGGGTTCGACTGCTGATTGGTACCGGGCACAACCCCGAAATAACCGGCCTCGGGATTGATCGCATGCAGCCAACCGTCAGTTTCGGGCCACATCCACGCAATGTCATCGCCAACGGTCCAAATCTTCCATCCCTTGAATCTCGATGGCGGAACCAGCATCGCCAGATTCGTCTTCCCACACGCGCTTGGAAGTGCTGCCGCAATGTACGTTTTCTCGCCCTCCGGAGACTCGATCCCCAGAATCAGCATGTGTTCTGCCAACCAACCCTCCTGCTTCCCGAGGTAAGAGCCGATCCGCAGCGCAAAACACTTCTTTCCCAACAGCACGTTCCCACCATAAGCCGAGCCAACTGAAATGATCAGGTTTTCGCGCGGGAAATGGCAGATAAATCGTTTGTCAGGATCAACGTCCAGCATGCAGTGCAACCCGCGGTTGAAATCGTCCCTGTCACCGAGCTGCTCATAGGCAATGCCGCCCATCCGCGTCATTATTCCCATGTTCAGCACCACGTAAATCGAGTCGGTCAGTTCGATTCCAACTCGTGCAAGGCGCGACCCGGGCGGCCCCATCAAGTAGGGGATTACGTACATTGTCCGCCCCTTCATTGACCCGGCCGCCAAACCGTAAAGGCGCTGTTTCATCTCGCGCGGAGGCGCCCAATTGTTGGTTGGACCTGCTTCGGCTTCCGTGTCAGTGCAAATGTAGGTGCAATGCTCGACCCGCGCGACGTCGTTGGGATTGGAACGATGAAGATAACAGCCGGGAAGTTTCTCCTGATTGAGCTTTATGAACACGCCATCGGCGACTCCACGTTCAAGCAACTCCCTTTTTTCCTCTTCTGAGCCGTCGCACCAATATATTCTGTCCGGCTTGCAAAGCCGGGCCATTTCTTCAACCCATTCAACTACAGCTCTGTTGTTTGTGTTGCGCGTGACGTTCATCTTCTTTCGCGGCCTTGCAAGGTCGTCGGTCGTCTCCGGCGCAGTTTGTTATGCAGAGCTTGTTTTGACAAGCTGAGACAACGTGCTGTCCCTTTTCCACCGGCAACGCCACAACCGACCTTACCAAACGCCGCGGCAGGTTACAGGCTATTGCCGATTCCGCAAGCCAGATGTCACAGCCAAACTCACAAAGGACAGGTCGATCCACATGCTCAGGATGTTCTCCCTGGCATGCACTTGTAACTCTGCCGCGGTTCATTTCTCGTATCTCATGCACCGAAGGCTTGCGGCAATAATCGATCCAGTCTTATCATCAGTGCAAACAACACACGAGCCATGAAACGCGTTTTTGCCTCAGTAAACAGGAAAAGTGTTTTCTCCATTTGTGTTGCCATGGTTGGATTGGCGCTCACCGCTTCTGCTGCCACCCCGGTGCAAGTGACCGGATTGCGGTGTGAGTACAATCAGAATCCAATGGCGGTTGACGCTCCCACACCGCGCCTGAGTTGGATCATCGAAGCGCCTGCAAACCAGCGCGGCGTGCGCCAAACCGCATGGCAGGTCCTGGTGGCTTCAAGTGAAGAATTCTTAAAGCAAAACAAGGGCGATTTGTGGGACAGCAACAAAACCCCGGGTGACGACTCCGTTAACATCATATACGCCGGCAAACCCGTTCCATCAGCGCAAACCGTCTTTTGGAAGGTCAGAGTCTGGGATCAAAATGACCAACCTTCCAATTGGAGTTCGCCCGCGCGCTGGACAGCAGGACTACTCAAAGCTTCGGATTGGAAGGCACAGTGGATAGGCTATGACAGTGAGCCGGCCGACGACCCCGTAAAGGCCAAAATCAGAGAGCTGTTGGACCTGAAAAGCGCAAAATGGGTCTGGATACACGGCGCCAAACCCGGGAATCAGCCCGCCGGCGATGCGTTTTTCCGTAAGACTTTCGACGTGCGCCGTGACTCAAAAATCAAACAAGCTGTTTTTAACCTTGCCGCTGACGACGCGTTCGCACTTTACGTCAATGGCAAAGAAGCCGGTCAGGGCTCGACTTGGCGAACCCTTTCCACAATTGATCTCACCGGACAACTCGTGCCGGGACAAAACACCCTGGCCATCAAAGCCGTTAACGGCGGATCGAATCCCAGCCCGGCCGGCCTTTTGGGCAAACTGGCGATTGTCTATGAGGATGGCCAGTCACAGGTCGTTCAAATTGACGCTTCATGGGCTTCGAACATTTCGGCGGCCGACGGCTGGAATTCAACCGGTTTCAGTGCCGCCGGGTGGGAGCCGGCATCTGAGATCGCTGCTTTCGGCGACCAACCATGGGGCCGGATCGGCGCTTCCGAACCCAAGGTGTTGCCGGCATCATATCTGCGAAAGTCATTCACCGTTGACAAACCGGTCAAGAGAGCCGTGGTTTTCGCCTCCGCACTCGGTGTGTACGAGTTGCACGTCAACGGCCAAACAGCCGACCGCGATGTGCTGTCACCAGGTTGGACCGATTACCGGAAGCGAGTGCATTACTTCGGATACGATGTAACGCCGAAAATCCGGCGGGGCGAGAATGTCTTGGGCGCCATTTTGGGTGACGGCTGGTACGCAGGTTACCTTGCTTTCACCGGAAAACGCAACTACTACGGCGAAAAAACCCGTTTCATCGCTCAATTGCACCTCGAATATCAGGACGGGTCCACTGAGATCGTGGGAACCGACGGCTCATGGAAGGCCAGCTACGGCCCAATTCGTGAAGGCGATCTGCTCATGGGATGCGTCTATGACGCCCGGCTTGAAATGCCGGGTTGGAACAATGCCGGATTCAACGACGCCAATTGGGCAAACACCACTGTGGACCAATCCGTGCGCGCCAACTTGGAAGCGCACCCCGGCCAGCCCATCCGACGCATCCAGGAACTGAAAGCAAGAAAAGTCACCGAACCCAAACCCGGCGTTTACGTCTTCGATCTCGGCCAAAACATGGTCGGCTGGGCCCGACTCAAAGCAAAAGGCCAGCCCGGCCAAAAAGTTGTCGTGCGACATGCCGAGATGCTCAATCCTGACGGCACCATTTACACCACCAACCTCAGAGCCGCAAAAGCCACCGACACTTACTACCTTGCAGGCGGATCAAAACGCGCATATGAGCCGTACTTCACCTTCCACGGCTTCCAATACGTCGAAGTGACAGGCTTGGATTACAAGCCTGATCTGGGCGATGTCACAGGCATAGTCGTTCACTCCGATCTGCCACGGGTTTCATCGTTCGAATGCTCGGAACCGCTTGTCAACAAACTCGTCTTGAACACCGTCTGGGGCCAAAAAGGCAATTTCCTCGATGTCCCCACTGACTGCCCGCAACGCGACGAACGCGCTGGTTGGACCGGCGATGCGCAGGTTTTCATGAAAACAGCCTGTCTTAACCTCGATGCACCGGCCTTCTTCACCAAATGGCTCGTGGACCTCTGCCAGGACTCACAGCGCGCCGACGGCGCATTCGGCGATGTGGCCCCCCACATCAACATCGTCAGTCACGGCAACACCGGCTGGTCAGATGCCGGCCCGGTCTGCAATTGGCAAATGTGGAGAATGTACGGCGATACACATGTCCTCCAAAAACACTACCAGGCCCTCCTCCGCCACGCCGAGTTCCTCGCCAAAACCAGCACAAACTTCGTCCGCGGCACCGGCGCCTATGGCGACTGGCTTCGCCTTGCTGGACCACAGCACTCAGAAGTAATTGGCACGGCGTACTATTACTACTCGACCCGATTGCTGGCTGAAATCGCCGCCGCAATCGGCAATGGCGAAGACTCGAAGCGGTTCCAACAGCTCGCTGCAGATATCAAGAGAACTTTTGCAGAAAAGTTCATCAAAGACGATGGCCGAATCCTCGACGCCAAAAACGAAACAGGCCAAACTTTCTACGCCCTCGCGTTCGGCTTGGACCTCGTCCCCGACGCCATGAAAGGAAAGGTCGCACAGCAGTTCGTCAAGACAGTCGAGGCCCAAGACTGGCACCTTGCGACAGGGTTTTTGGGCACGCCGTTCGTCTTGTTCGCCCTCGAAAAGGCCGGCCATGCCGACCTCGCCTACCGCATGGTTCTGAACAAAACCTACCCGTCATGGCTCCAGCAGGTCATATGGGGTTCAACCACCATGTGGGAACGCTGGGACGGATGGCGCCCCGATAAAGGATTCCAAGACCCCGGCATGAACTCCTTTAATCATTACTGGCTGGGTTGCGTCGGCGAGTGGCTCTTCACAAAAGCCGCAGGCATCGATACCGATGCCCTAGGATTCAAGACAATTCAAATCCGCCCCGTTCTCGACCCCGCCCGAAAAGGGTTCTCATGGGTGCGCGCGCATTACGACTCAATCCGTGGACGCATCGAAAGCAACTGGCGGCTGAAGGATGACACCTTCGAACTCCAAATCACAATCCCGGCCAGCACCTCGGCCACGGTCTATCTGCCAGCCAAAGACGCCGAAAGCGTAATGGAAAGCGGCAAACCAGTTAAACAGTCTGACTACATAAAACACCTGCGAACCGAGAACGGCGCGGTCGTTCTCAGTGTTGTGTCGGGCCAATACAGATTCACCTCGCGCCTTTAGCCCGCATGTTTCACACCCAAAGTAGTCTGCAAAGCAGGTGTCTTCAAAAGATTCAGAAATATGCGGGCTCCCGGAAATCTCACCGGATTGAAGGCATGGGTGTATCTGGGGCGTTGGCCGGTGAGATTTCCGGGTTAGCTGGAACGGCAGAAAAACGTCAGGTAGGTTTCCCTGCGGGCTTCACGCAGGATCATCAACGCCAGTTCACGAGCGTGATAATCGCCCCACATTGAGCTTTCACCGTTTGGCACCCGCTGTCCCTTTGCGACATGGTCCCATCCTTTCGGTCTGTGGTACACAGAGTGCAGAATCAGCCCCTGATGCCTCCGGTTCGTCGCAAGGTAGGGCTCAGCGAATAGCGTTCTTGCTATTGTCAGAGCCGATTGCCTGTATCGCCTTGCATGGCTGTGGCGGCCGAGACAGCGAAGATGGTTGCCCAGCCTGAGCAAGCCCTGAGCTGCAATCGCTGCGGCTGAACTGTCCACCGGTTCCCATTCATTGAACGGGTCGGCCGGTCTGTTCGCGTAATCACCCAACTTGTGCAGGTTTGGCGCGCCGGTGTCCCACACCGGGATGCCGTCAGCACAACACATGGAAATGTAATAGTCCGCCGTGACAACGGTTGCCCTGAGAAAACGGCTCAGAACATCCGCAATGGTTGCACTCTCTCCCCCAACCGCGTGCTCGCGCCCACAGCACGCGTTCAAAAACTCAAGTTGTTCGGCAAACCCGAGGATTGCCCATGCCAATCCGCGCGTCCACGTCGAGAGCGGCGAGTATCCTTGCTGTGAATTTGGGCATCGAAACTGGCCGTTAACAGTGTTGAAGATCGCTTCATGCGCAACACGGCCCGCCACATCGTAAATGTCCCTGCCTTCGCCATAATAGACATTGTATTGCGCAGTTGTCAGGCCATGGTCAATGAGGCGGCCAAGCAGAGAAATCCGCTGGTCTTGTTCGCCAAAAAGGACGTGCCCAAGCTGATGCGCCAAAGCAAGCGAACGCAACGACCGCAAGGTGTCGATGAACAACGAGTGCGGCCCATTGAAAGAATAAATGTACCCGCCGCCAGGCCTGTGCGCCCACCTCGCAGCCTGGACAGCGCCACTGATTTTCAGCGCAAGTTCGCATGCATGCAACACCGGCTCAGCCCCGGCTGCACGTCCTTCCAATATCAGCCGCCGCAGGTTGCCGTAAGTTGACACGATGTTGAACCCGTGGTCGTGGACGCCCGTGTGCGAAATATGCGTGGGCATCGCCCGCAAGGTGCCATTAAGCCCCAGATCAAAGAACTTCTTGTCACCTGTGGCATCGTACTGCAAAAGAGCTGAGCCGTGCCTGAAACCCGCAGTCCAATCCGTCCACCCACGAGTTGTGTAACGCCCATTGACCGTGAACACAGGCGCACCGCATGCGTCTTTCCAACTCTTTTCAAGGCTCAGTATTTTCTCCGCTGACAACTCAAACAGCCGTTCGATTGCGGGCACCAGCTTCTCGGGATGCAGATGAAAATCAATGCACAGAGCCATGGCAAAAGATTGATGTTCAAAACCAATGGCGCCAGTCAAAAGATGCACGCATTTGTCGAAGCCCACGCTTCGGTCCAAATCGAAAAAGGGCAGAACGATCAGACGGCAGACGAATCATTGCCAGAAACAACGGCGGCAGAAAAATGAGGCGCGCGGTAATGCCTGGCCTCCACATTTCGCAGCCCGGCAGGGCCGACAGCCCTCATCAGGGGACCGCAAGAACCGGGGCGTTGCCCGTCGGGCGACTTTGGTTCCGGCTGCGCCGGGCTTCATTGTTATATTCAAAAGTCATTCACATTCGCGAGGATTTTCAGCCAGTGAGTCCTGTCAGTTTGTCTGTATCTGCTTCGCTGGCAGCCAGTAATGCGATCGCAAGGGTAGGGCCCATGGTAGTGAGTTGGATAAAGTGACAGGCTCGTTGTTTCGGCATAAAAGCAGAGCGGCAGCAAGCTGCCGCACTCCAAGCGCTTCGCGCCTACCAACGCCCACTGCATCCGCGGCAGCGCGTGAGAAACCATTGGGATCAGCGGCGAGATCAAATGGGGCCATATGGTGACAGACACTTAGTTTGTGATGTGCGCGGAATGTCCGCCTTGTTCGTGCAAGGTTACATGTACCTGACCGTGAGCACTGTTGATTGGACTGCCTGTGTTCCGCGCAAACGCGGGACTCCATGGGCGATGGGTTGTCCCGCGCTTTGTGCGATGTCGCGCCCGCGGCTGCAACTTTGGTTACGGCTGCGCCGCGCTGCGAAATGTGAGGGTTAAGAGTTGGTTGGCTGAAGAGGGTGTTTTAGTAAAGCGCCGCTCCGCAATGGAGCGGCGTTTTTTGTTTTTCAAACCTGTTTGCGTTAAGGGCCTGTTTTGGCGTGCGCGTTGATGCAACGGCGATTATCTTGGGTGGCGGCGTGACGATCCTGCCCATAGTGTCAAGAGAACTGCGTGTTGCTGCCCGGCGCAACAAAACCCACTGGTTGCGTGTCGCGGCTGCAGCGGCTGCTTTGGTCGTGTGCGGATGGGTCTGTTATGGTGTGGGAATGCAACAGCCCGCAGCGAACCTTGGGAAATCGGTCTTTTCATCCCTGACGATACTGGCTTTTGCGTATTGTCTTCTTGTTGCTCCGTTTATCACTGCCGATTCAGTGAGCGAGGAAAAGCGCGACGGCACGCTGGGTTTGCTTTTTCTGACCGAGCTGAGGAGCTTTGATGTTGTGCTTGGAAAATGGTTGGCGACATCGATCTCAGCGTTTTACGGGCTGCTTGGCATTTTGCCTGCGCTTGGTTTGCCGCTGTTGATGGGCGGTGTGACACCTGGTGAATACTGGCGGACGGCTCTTGCCGTGGTAAACGCCATTCTCTTTTCACTGACAGCCGGCATGTGCGTTTCGACCCTGAGCAGGGATCAATCGAAAGCAGTTCTTGGGTCGGTGGTGCTTGTGCTTGGGCTGACCGGGCTTATTCCCGGATTGTTTGTTGTGGTGGAGTCGGGATTTTTCATTCGTCCTTTCAACCAGTTTCCCACAGTGGCGCTCGCGAGTCCTGCATACACGGGGTATCTCGCGCTTGACGCGAGTTACAGGACCGGGCCGCAGAACTATTGGCTTTCGTTGGGGGTGGTGCATTGCATGAGCTGGGTTTTCATGATGATAACCGCGTTGAGCATGCCGAGAGTTTGGCGCGAAAACCCGCACGAATCGCCCATGCGGCACAGATGGCTGATGCGCTTTGGCTACACAGCCGGGTGGAAGCGCATTTACCGCGAGCGATTGGAACGGAACCCGGTTTTTGCCGTGGCTGGGCGATTGCGCTGGCCGCATTTTGTTTTTTGGACGCTGGTATGTCTTGTTGCGGTGAACGTGTTATGGATCACGTTTGGCTACCGGCGGAACATGTCGAGTTACCAGTTTCATCAATACTTCTCACATGCGCTGGTTTTCACGAACAGGGTTTGGATTACGGTCATGGCATGCAGGTTTTTTCTTGAGGCAAGGAGGACTGGCGCACTGGAATTGATTTTAACGACGCCGATTCCGGTGCGAACGGTGCTGCGCGGGCATTGGCGGGCGTTGCGTCGGTTTTTCGTGCTTCCGATTGCGGCCATTGCGGTTCTGCATGTTTTTTATGTTGCGGTGAATTGGCGGCTGGCAAATCTGCAAAGCGGCGTGGGCGGCATGTTGCTGCAGTCATATCTGCTGGCGGCGGGGAGCAGCCTGATCAACTTTTTGACCGATGTTCTGGCGCTTTGTTACGTGGGGTCGTGGCTGAGCCTTTCGCTTAGAAAGCCTGGATTTGCCGTGCTTTACACATTCGCTCTGGTGATACTTGGGCCGTGGACGATCGGTTATTTTCTGCCGGGGCTTTCGACGATACTTCCTGCGAGCTTTGTTGTGAGACTGAACACGAACAGTCTGTTGCGGGCGTTGTTTGGGACCGGCTTTTTTTATTATCCGGTTGCGCGAACGCTGGCGTGGGTCTCGAAGAACCTCTTGCTGGTGATTTGGGCGAGGAGCAAGCTGCAGCGTCATTTCAGAAGCGCTGCGGCGCAAACTTATCGTTATGACAAGGGCACATTTTTCCGCCTGCAACCGCCTCCGCCAAAAAGGGCGCGGACGCTTAAGATCGAACCGGTCACCGCTGTGGAGACATCGACTGGGAATTGATTTGGGCGAGTGATTATTTGCAGGTCAAAAGAGCAAGCTGCGTTTCGGGCTGACAATGACTTTCCTGCCGGTTGTTGAAAGAGAATTGCGCGTGGCTGTCCGCCACCGGAGCGCATTCTGGGTCAGGCTGGTTTCGGCTGGAGGCGCTGTTTTGTGCGCTTTTGCCTTCTTGATTCTGTGGCCACCGTTCGGTAGTGCATTGCAGAGCGGGCGGGAATTGTTTGTGCCGCTTGCGTGGCTGGCCTTTTGCCTTTGTGTGGTTGCCGGCCCGATTCTGACCTGCGACACCATCAGCGCCGAGAAACGCGAGGGGACACTTGGCCTGCTGTTTCTGACCGACCTGCAGGGGATGGATGTTGTCCTTGGGAAACTTGTCGCTGCGTCTGTGACGTCCGTGTTTGCGCTGCTTGCCGTTGTTCCTGTGATGGCGATTCCGATTCTTCTTGGGGGCGTGCAACTGGGCGATCTGGTCCGCACTGCTCTTGTGTTGGGCAACACTTTGTTTTTGTCCCTTGCATTGGGGATTCTCATGTCTGCCCTGTGCGTGCAGTGGCGGAGCGCTCTGGCGCTGACCGGATTTGTACTGTTCCTGATTGTTGTTGTTGCGACGGCGATGGCACCTGGTTCTTTCACAACGCAGACTGAGAATCTCTTGCAACAGGCCGCACGAATCATCAGCCCGGTTTGGGCGATGACGCTTGCCGGGAATTACCAAACCGTGCCGGTTGCGTACTGGGTATCAGTTGTTTCGGCCCAGGCCATGGGGTGGATGGCGCTTGCCGTGGCCGGCTGGGTGACCGCCCGGGCATGGCGCGAACCCTCGGGCTGGATTGGGAGAATAGTGCGTCGTCGGCTTTGGCATGACTGGTATTACGGAAGTCCGGAGGCGCGGCGGAGGCTGCGTGCGCTGTTGGACACAGACCCGGTCGGATGGCTCAGGTGGCGGCACAGGTTGAAGAGGCGGCTGCTTTGGGGCACGGTTGCGGTTGCCCTTGGCTTTTGGGTTTTCATTAGAGTTCGCTATGCCTATTTCGCAACGTGGGACGCTGCAGTGTTTCTTGTGGGGATATGGTTGCTGGGCCCAATAAAATGGCTTGCTGCTTCTGAAGCAACGCATCAGCTTGCCGCTGAAATGCAATCCGGGGCACTGGAATTGCTTCTGACGACGCCAATCAGTGTAAGGGAAGTTGTGCGCGGCCATCTGCGTGCGATGGACTGGCTTTTGATGGTTCCAGTCGGCGCGGTATTGACGGTTCAGCTTTGGATGGTCGTTTTTGGCGAGGGCCTGGCGAGAGCATTTGATGCGCGCGACGAAACAACGTTGGGCATGGGGATCGTCGGCATGGTGACAGCGTTATGGGACATTCGCACGATCGAATGGGTTGGGATGTGGCTGGCATTGAAAAAGAGGCGTGCGGACCGCGCATTTGCCGGGACGGTGAGACGAATCCTGCTCCTTCCCTGGTTTGTGCTGGTTGCGATCCTCATGGGCGCGGCATTCATTTACCAACACCGGCCCAACCCGCCGATGGTGTGGGAAAACATTCCGCTTCTGTGGTTCATCATTTGCGCCTGCACCAACCTCTATTTCGGGCTTACAGCGCGACACGACCTGCTGGAACGATTCCGTCTGATGGCCAGTGAAGACTATTATGCACGTTAGCGCGGCTCTTCCGCAGGCCGCGCATGTGCGTTGTCAGAACGTTCAGAAGAGCGTGTAGCGCGTCCACGTCCAACCGTCCTTCCGCAGGCCGCGCATGTGCGTTGTCAGAACGTTTACGGGCTTTTGCCTTGTGCTGTGTCTGGCGTGCTTCGCTGACTCGGAACTCTCAAGGGCGGGCCCCGGAAATCTCACCGGGGTGAAGGCACCGGTGAATCCGAAGGGGTGGCCGGTGAGACTTGCGGGGCCGAGAACCCATTCAGTGCGCCGGGCTGAAGAAAGGGAACAGCCGCTTGAGTTCGGGTCGGTCTGGGCGCCTGCCGTACTCGCAGATTTCGAAAGCCTCTATATACTCGACTCGGGGTGCATGTTCCTCACCGTACCAATCCGCAATCGCGGATTTGAACCGCGTCGTAAGGTTCTTTTGCCGGTTCCGGAAATAATCGCGCACCTGTTTTGCCCGTTCCGCCTGCCCAGCGGGGTCGGATGGCATTAGCGCAGGTCCGCCATTTGCACCGCCTTCGTGGAATTGAGAAACCAGTTTATCCAATGCATCGAGTTTCTTCTCGATCACATCGTCTATTGCCACAACGATGTCAGGGGTGAACGGGTTTGGTTTCTTGAAAGAATCCGGGAAATACAGGAACACCGGGTTTTTCGTCAGATGCGGCACATCTGGACAGAAGAACGGCACTGTCACCATGTATGCAGCGTCCTGCACGAGGACGCCGGTGTAGCGATGATCAGGGTGATAGTCGTTCGGACGGGGTCCCATGACGATGTCAGCCTTCCATTCGCGGATCAGGCGCACGATGAGTTTTCTATTTTCCAATGTTGGCAGCAGTTCGCCGTCGTGAATGTCGAGCACTTCACTTGTAACGCCCAGCACTTTCGCGGCGGCTTCGACTTCTGCGCGGCGTCGATTGGCGAGCGGTCCGCCCGCTTCCCGCCAATGACCGATGTCGCCGTTTGTAACTGAGACCAATTTGACCTTGTGACCGCGTGCCGCCCACATTGCTGCCACGCCGCCGGCTTGGATTTCGCAGTCGTCCGGGTGCGCCCCAAAGCAAATGATTCGCAATGGCGCGTTGTTGCTGTCGCTTTGCGCAAGAGCGATCGATGCAGACATCGAGATCAGGGCGGCGGCGAACGGGACCATTGCATGCTGTGGTTGAATCAAACCGAATGCAAAGAAGCGCTTTTTCATAACACAAAGATGTGTGAAAACTTCGTTGTCACGTTGCGACAATTGAGTTGGAGCGGCAAGCGAATTGTGGGGGAGGGGAGAGTTGATGCGTGATGCGTGAGGAGTGAGGAGTGAGGAGTGAATGAAAGGGTGCAAGTGTGGCAAGGGATGGGTGCATGAGGATTTCAAGGGAGGCTCCGAAACTCCGGCTTCCGAGATTGCGAGACTCTGCTCCGTTGGGCTGCGGACTTGCGGAAGCCGGTGCGAAGTCTAAATTGCGGTCATGTCAACGGATCGTGGCCAGGTTCCGTCGGGTCTCGCTGCCGTGCGGGATCACAATCGGTCGTTTTCGGGACTGACGATTGTGTATCCGGTGATTTCGCGCCGTGCCGGGGGGCTGTCACTTGGGGTGAACCTGAACCCGGACAAGCGCTGCAATTTCAACTGTGCTTATTGTGAAGTGAACAGGCGGTTGCCTGGCCGCGCTGGGAAGGTTGATCCAGCCAGAATCCTTGATGAGCTGACGCTGTTGGTTCGATGGGCAAAGGAGGGCAGACTGCTTGCGGACGAGAAGTTTCATGAAGCTGGAAACCTCGCCCGCACGATAAAGGACATCTCATTCAGCGGCGATGGCGAGCCAACTTTGGCAGAGAACTTCAGCGAGTGTGTTGAGGCTGCTGCGGAAGTCAGGAGGCGCGAGAATCTTGACCAGACCAAGATTGTTCTGATCACCAATGCCACAGGACTTGACAAGGACGATGTCAAGAAGGGGCTTGCGGTGATGGACGCAAACAACGGCGAAGTATGGGCGAAACTCGATGCTGGGACGGAAACGTGGTATTGGCTGATCAACCGGTCGCCGGTGCGATTCGAGCGGATACTGGCGAACATACTTAATGCATCGCGCGAGAGGCCGATCGTGATTCAGAGCCTGTTTATGAGGGTGCACGGTCGAACGATGCCTGAAGCTGAGTTGCTTGCTTATTGTGAGAGACTGAGGAGCATTGTCGTTAACGGGGGAAAGATCAAAGAGGTGCACGCTTATACGATCGCGCGGCCGGTGCCGGAGCCGTGGGTTGAAAAGCTGACCGAGCGAGAACTCGAGGCGATTGGGGCGGTTATTCGTGGGGAAACGGGGTTGTCTGTCCGGACTTTCGCCTGAGTTTTTGGCGAGGTGATTGAACGCGGAGTGTAACGCTCGACCCAAATCCGCGCGCGGAGGATTGATCGCAAGGAGCTGTCGAGCAACGAAAGGGCTGCGGATGCGCGGATTTGGTCGCAGCCCGCTTCAGGGGCTGATTCGCAGTTGTGCCGTAAAGAACCGACCGGTTGAAGGCTTGATGTTGCGAGTTCGGATTGGTTGACGGAGTGGGCAGACTTGTTGGGAACGCTCAACGCTCAACGTTCAAAGGCGTGACTGCACAACGACTGCTAAATTGAAAGGCCGCCCTAAAGGCGGGAGTCTGGCGGCCGCGGGCGGTTGAAGCCATTGGCGTGGCAAACCCGCGGCTCGGCTGAACGTTGGAAGTTGGCCTGAGAAATGCATCGTTTTTTTCATGAACCCGCACGATCGCCTTGATTTTACAGGCGAAAGTCGCATTTTAGGCTTTGGCCAATAACCGTCCAAGTAGGACGGTTATTGGCCAAGCCAAAAAAGCGTTTTTTGACTTCTGAGAAAATGCGCAAAGGCTTGCAGTCGTTGCACTTCTCATTCGAAGATCAGGCGCTGACTCACTTCGGCGGCTTGTTCCTGATTCAGCGTTTTTGTAACAAACTGGGTTT